>CAYQXW010000163.1:0-4259 GCA_964421615.1 uncultured Planctomycetales bacterium | reverse complement strand
GCTTTGGTTGTTTAAGCGGACAATTGCTTTACTGATTGAATCAAAGTCGCCTAAATCATACCACATTCCATCAAAAATCCTACCATAAACTTTATCCTGCTCAGCTAACCAGCTGATATATGATCCAGGAGTGTCATGATAATGACCTTTTTGCAGGTATTCGCCTACTAAATTTAATTTTTCTTTTGGGATAAAATAAACACAAGTTGAAATAAGATTTGATTTCGGTTGTTTTGGTTTTTCTTCGAAATGCGTAACTTGCGATTCAGAATTCATATGCGCAATGCCATACTGGCTTAAGTTTATTTCATTACTGGTCGGTAAATATAAACAAATTGAGTGATATGGCCTTTTGGTATAGCTATAATGCACGAATTCGTTTAAATTAAAATCGAATAAATTATCTCCGGCAACTACAAGCAGGTCATCATTAATCGAACTATTGTTAATCGTAAGGTTTAAATCCCCAATTGCTCCAAGCCTGTCATCAACGTTATTGGAACCATCATTGATGATTTTGTAACGACCAGGAAACTGTCTGGATTTAGGAATAACCCATTCTTCGAATTGTTCGTAGAATTTGTTGTTGGAAACAACGTAAACCTTATCCACATCGCCTACTTTATCGACTTGGTCAATAATGTAGTCAATAATCGGTCTGTTTTTAAGTTTTAGTAATGGTTTCGGAGTATCTTTGGTTAATGGATACAACCGGGTTGCATATCCTGCTGCGAGTATTAAAGCCTTCATAATTTGTTAATTAATCCCTCTATTTTCAATCAGTTAACACTAAATAAAAACGTGTTAAAGTATGCCATATTTTGCGTCGAATTTCAAGTTTTTGCCAAGCTTTATTTGTTGTAAAGTTTTCTAAAATATTCCACTGTTCTGCGGATACCTTCATCAAATTCTACCTTGGTTTCATACCCTAAAATAGTTTTGATTTTGGTTAAATCTGCATTCGTACGGAAAACATCTCCTGCGCGAAGCGGGAGCAATTTTGGCTGAATATTTTTACCAATAATTTTGTTAATCGCTTCAACTAAGTACAAAACGGTCTGGTCTTTACCATTAGCAACGTTGAAAACATAGTGTGCTTTACGTGCAGACTCAGATGTACCTAAATCTTTGGTTAAACCTAAGATGTTAGCATTTACAACATTATCGATATAACAAAAATCTCTCGACTGTAAACCTGTCCCGAAAATCGGAGGCTCTTGGTCGTTTAAAATACAATGGATAAATTTAGGAATAACAACTGCATACTCATCGTCTAAAGCTTGTCTTGGACCGAATACGTTGAAATACCTAAAACAAACTGTCTCAACTCCAAAATGTTCTGAGAAAATTTTGCAGTAATATTCACCAGTAAGTTTGCTCAACGCGTAAGGAGAAATCAATTCTGGATAAAAAGTTTCAGTTTCAGGAAACACTGTTACATCACCGTAAACAGAGCTGGATGATGCAAAACAGAATCTTTTCACTTTATTATCACGTGCAGCTTCGAGCATATTTAAAATACCGTCAATGTTGACTTTGTTATACTCATGTGGGGTTGACATGGATTTTGGCACACTACGTAGCGCTGCCTGATGAGTTAAAGCATCAATACCTTGAGTTGCTTTAAGGCAGTCTTCAATATTACAGATATCACCTTTAACTAACTCAAAGTTTGCACCGTATTCTTTAGTGAAAAATAAATTCTCTTCTTTACCGCTTGAGAAATTATCTAAAACGCGGACGAAATGCCCTTGTTTTAACAAATTTTCTGTAATATGTGAACCAATAAATCCTGCGCCACCTGTTACAAGTATTCTCATTTATAACTCCTTATTTATTTTCTGCACCGATTTCCTGCTTAATTTCTTCAGCAAGTATGTTTGCAATATTTTCAATCACTGCACGATCACGTCCTTCAACCATAACTCGTGCTAAAAGTTCTGTACCTGAATAACGTAATAAAATTCTTCCTTCTGCTCCCAATGTATTTTCAAAATCAAGTCGTTTCTGATGTACTTTCGCCAAACTTTCAAAAGGTTTCTTATGTTTAACTTTAACGTTGACTAAAATCTGAGGATATTTAGTCATACAGCTACAAAGATGGCTCAACTTTTGTTTTGTTTCCTGCATAACTTTAAGTATCTGTAGCGCGGTTAAAATTCCATCAGGAGTTGAAAGATGGTCTAAGAAAATTACATGCCCTGATTGCTCACCACCTAAATTTAAATCATTTTTAAGTAAAGTTTCTAAAACGTGTTTATCTCCCACGTCTGTAGTTAATAACGTCACCCCTTCTTGTTCCAACGCAGATTTTAAACCTAAGTTGCTCATAACAGTACCTACAACGGTCTGTTTAGAAAGAGTGTTTAATTTAGTCATATGCTTTGCAACAATCGCTAAAGTATAATCTCCGTCTAAAATCATTCCGGTTTCGCTGATAAGAATTCCTCTGTCGCCATCGCCATCAAGCGCTACTCCGATATCAGATTTAGTCTGAAGAACCAGATGTTTCAGCACGTGAGGTTTTATCGCGCCACCTTCGTTAATTGTGTGACCCGAAGGTTTATCGTTAATAGAATGCACTGCAGCGCCTAATGCTTTAAAAATACTTTTTGCAAACGGTGCAGCAGCTCCAGAAGCACAGTCTAAACAAACTTTTACGCCTTTTAGTTGTAATCCTTTAACGGTTGAAAGTAAAAATTTTTTATAAATAACCTGGGAATTTTTGATAATTTTCACGCTGCCTTTATTCCCATTTTTTAAAAACCAATTTTTGTTATGCAGCTGCTCGAAAATTACCGCTTCAATTGCATGTTCTTCCTGCGCGCTGAATTTATTACCTTCATGGTTAAAAAATTTAATACCGTTATCCGAAGGTTTATTGTGCGAAGCTGAAATCATAATCCCAACATTAGCATCAAATTTTTTTGCTAAATATGCAAGACCTGGCGTTGTAATTGTACCAGCTAAAAGAATATCTATCCCGTGGGAACGGATACTCGAAGCTAAAATATTCTCAATTTTCCCGCCGCTAAGACGCGTATCTTTGCCAATAATAACTTTAAGTTTTTTATTGTTCGTGCCTTTGTTATCAAGAATACTTTTTGAAATAGCTTGCCCGATCATAGACAGCATATCATCAGAAAGTGGATACACTCCTGGTGTACCTCTGATTCCATCGGTTCCGAAAAGTTTGTGTGTTGCTGATGACATTAGAGTAACTCCTTAATTATAAATATCTATAAATATACGCTGGAATATGATACTGAAGATTAGTCAATACATGGCCCAATATTTTCACCTGTGCTTGTTTTAATAATCCTTCCGCGTGTTTAACTACACCTTTTTGAGTTCTATTTGCTTTTACAACCATAATTGCACCATCTGTATGCGGCCCCATTAAACCAGCATCTGTTACCGGAATAATTGGCGGTGTATCAATAATAACGTAATCATATTTTGCTCTTAATAAATTAATTAAATTTCTCATTTTTAATGAGCTGATTAATTCTGCTGGATTATGCGGTGATTTGCCAGCAGGTAAAACGGTTAAGTTATCTAATCCTATATGCACCATAGCATCATCTATGTTAACATCTGATCCTATAACTTCAGAAATTCCAGGTTCCTGATGTATTCCTAAATATCTGCTGACTTTTGAACGGCGTAAATCGCAATCAATTAAAAGGATACTTTTTTTGTTTAAATCGCGGGCCATAGTAATTGCTAAATTTATTGAAGTTATAGATTTACCTTCACCATTAACTGCACTTGTAACGGTAATCGCTTTTATCGGTTTTGCAGTATGCAACGCCATTAAATTTGTACGTAAAGTTCTATACTGTTCTGCAACTGGAGAATCTGGTTCGTAGAAAGCAACAATTCTAGGATCAAATTTTGATTCCACAGTTTTACGCGCTACAAATTCATATTTAACTTCGTCTTTCTGCGTAATTTTTTCTAGACGATCTAGTTTTTCTTCTGTAGCTTTTTTTAGTGCATCTGTAAGTTTCCCCATCAAATTACCTTTCTCTTCAATAAATTATTTTTTAGGTTCCAATGCGTTTAAACATTGGCTATAATTATTACACGCCTCACAACAAATTTGTTCTTCGCCTTTTAATCCGCGGTTCCATTTGATTTCGCAAACAGTATAACGAACACAATCAGAACAACAAAATATCTTTATATGCGTCGGTTTTGAAACCATTTTTTCAGTTTGTACTGCAACAAATTCTTGTTTTGTTTCTGGCTCTTCT
>CAYQXW010000162.1:0-4288 GCA_964421615.1 uncultured Planctomycetales bacterium | reverse complement strand
ATTTAGGAGTTAATAAAATGTCTCTATTCGAACAAATTAAAAACAAAAAAGAAAAAGTAGCAGTTGTTGGTCTAGGGTATGTAGGGTTGCCGTTAGCTTTAGAGTTCGGTAAAATTGTTGATACAATTGGCTTTGACCTCAACCAAAAACGTATTAACGAACTTAAAAAAGCAGTAGACCGTAACAGCGAAACTGAAACTTCTGAAATTCAAGCTTCAAAATATATAGAATTCACCTCAGATCCAACTAAAATTAAAGAAGCAAAATTCATCATCGTCGCAGTGCCGACTCCGATTAACAAGAATAATCAACCCGATCTTTTTTGCGTAGAAAGTGCTTCTGAAACTGTAGGCAAAAATTTAAGTAAAGGAAGCATCGTAGTTTTCGAATCAACAGTGTATCCAGGTGTAACCGAAGACGTTTGTCTTCCGATTATCGAACAATTCTCTGGTCTAAAATTCGGCCAAGACTTCACAATCGGATATTCTCCTGAACGTATTAACCCAGGGGATAAAGAACATACAATTACAACCATATTAAAAATTGTTTCCGGTAGTGATGCCCAGACATTAGAAGAAGTGGCAAATATTTACAGCTTAGTTGTTAAAGCTGGTGTATATAAAGCAGAATCGATTAAAACAGCAGAAGCAGCTAAAGTTATTGAAAACACCCAACGTGATTTAAACATTGCGCTTATGAATGAACTTTCTTTGATTTTCCACAAAATGGGGATTGATACTCAAGCCGTTCTCAAAGCCGCAGGTACCAAATGGAACTTTATTAAAATGTATCCTGGTCTTGTAGGCGGTCATTGTATCGGCGTGGACCCATATTATTTGACATTCAAAGCTCAGGAATTAGGATATCATCCTGAAGTTATATTAGCCGGTCGTAGAATTAACGATAACATGGGTAAATACATCGCAGAGCAGACTATTAAAACCATGATTGCTGCAGATAAAACCATTAAAGGCGCTAAAGTTTTAGTTTTAGGTATTACTTTTAAAGAAAATGTCAGTGATATCCGCAACTCTAAAGTTGTTGATATTATACGAGAACTAAAAGAATTCGGTACAGAAGTTATTATATGTGATCCGTTAGCAGATAACGAAGAAGTCAAACACGAATACGGTTTAGAATTAACCCAGTGTAAACAAGATTTAAAAGTTGATGCAATTGTGATTGCGGTATCTCATAAAAAATTTAAAGAAAATCTATCAATCGACTGTATTAAAAAACATTTTAGCGTTGATTCAAAACCTGTAGTTATCGATATCAAAGGAATTATTAGTAAAGAAGACGCACAAAAAAATAACATAGCTTATTGGAGATTATAATGCAAACTTGTTCAAAATGTATCTTAACAGATAAATATCCGGATATTAAATTTGACTCTAACGGAGTTTGCCACAAATGCCACGAGACTGAATCTAAATATCTCAAAAGAGATTTAAATAAATTAGGTAACGAGCTTCAATCTTTAGTAAACTGGGCGAAAGCCCAGAACAAACGCTACGATTGTATTGTCCCATTTAGCGGCGGCAAAGACAGCTCATACACGCTTTATATCTGCCGTAAAAAATTTGGGATGAAAGTATTAGCAGTAAATTTCAACAACGGGTTACGTACTCCAGAAGCTTTAATTAATATGGAGAAGATTACTCAGAAAACCGATTGTGCGTATCTTTGCTACGGCCCTAGTTGGGAAACTATGCGTGCGCTTTATAGAGAATTTTTCTTAAAAACCGGTCAATTTTGTTTTCCTTGTGACATGGGTATCTGGGCGACAATTCATAGAGTAGCTGAACAGTATGATGTTCCGCTAATTGTTTCTGGTTTTTCTGCGCAAATCGAATCCAGAGGAAAGAAGATTTACTCTTACTCAAATAAATTATTTAAAACTATTGCGCAAAATGTAATTTCTGATAAAGAGTTGAAAGATTTTTTAGAAGAGACTGCGAAAGAAAAAATATTGCGTCGTATTAAACACTTAACTTTTAAAAGATACAGAAAACAAATTTCACTTCCAGATTATATGGAATGGGATGATAAAGTTATAAAGGATACTATTTTCAACGAATTAGGATGGCAGAAACGTGCTGACGGGTCCAGCGACCATATCGATTGTTTATTTGCTCCAATGAAAAACTATTTTGTGGTTCAAAAATGGGGATTTGGTGAGAAAACTACTAAATTTGCAGCTATGGTTCGCGCAGGACAGATGAAAAAAGAAGATGCACTTTCAAAAGCTAATGCTGAAGAAAGCGCAGATGTTTCTGAACACGTAGCTAATTTTGTAAAAACTTTGGGTTTAACTCAAAAAGATATAGAAGAAGCGAAGAATAAAACTCATTTAAAATTTTTGTAACAATTTAAATATAAACGTGGACTTAAAATTACTTTTTATAAAAAAAACTAATAATACAGCTATTCAATTTTTACGCTATCTTTTTGTAGGTTCTTTTGGATTTGGGGTAGATTTTACTGCTCTTTATTTACTTACAGATTTTTTTCATATTTATTATTTAATTTCAGCTGCATTTTCTTTTATGTTAGGAGTTACTACGATCTATTTTCTAAGTACTAAATGGATTTTTGGGAATAGTTTATTAAAAAATAAACATGTAGAATTTAGTATTTTTACGGCAATCGGTTTGGTTGGGTTAGTTTTAACAGCTATATCAATGTTTTTGTTAACAGAAAAGTTAAAGATTTATTACCTTTATTCAAAAATAATTACCGCAATGTTTGTATTTATGTGGAATTTTTTTGGAAGAAAAATGTTTTTATTTAAGTAAATGACTATTAATTTCCAAGATTATATAAAGCTTTTAAGGCCAAAACATTGGGTAAAGAATCTTTTTGTTTTTACTGCAATAGTTTTTTCTAATAATACTGGAAGAATTGATTTATGGTTAAAATTGATTTTAGCGTTTATTGTTTTATGTTTAGCATCAAGTGTTGTATACATAATTAATGATATTTTAGATAGAGATAATGATAAACATAATCCTAAAAAATTAAATAGACCAATAGCATCCGGTAGAATAACTGTTTTTAATGCTAGTGTTTATGCTTTTGTAATTGGAATAAGTACTTTTTTTTTAGCTATACTTTTAAATTTTAAGTTTTTTTTAATTGTTTTACTTTATTTATGTTTAATGTTTTTTTATTCATTATATTTAAAAAATAAAGTTATTGTTGATGTTTTTGTGATAGCATTAGGTTTTGTTATTAGAGTATTAGCTGGTACAATTGTAATTTCTGTTATTCCTTCTAAATGGATAATATTGTGTGTGTTTTTTTTAGCTACTTTTTTGGGGTTTAGTAAAAGAAGATTTGAATATATTAGTTTAAATGAAACAATGCTTAAGCATAGAAAAGTATTAGAATTTTATAGTGTAGAGTTTCTTGATCATATGAATATTGTTGCAATGTGTACGGTTATCCTTTTTTATACACTTTATACAATTGCACCTGAAACAGTGCAACGGTTTAATACTCAAGCTATGGTTTATAGTTCTTTTTTTGTGGTTTTTGGTTTATTTAGATATTTATTTTTAGTTCATAAAAAATTAAAAGGTTCACCTGTCGAAACTTTATATTCAGATAAACAATTAATTTTAATTGTAATCCTTTGGGTTTTGTATTGTGTTTTTGTAATTGAGTTTTTGCCTTTATTAAAAGTTTATTTTCCCGTTGGAGTATAATTTGAAAATTGATTTTCATGTTCATACTGAATACTCAAACGATGGAAAAATAAAAATTAGGGATTTGGTGAATTTTTTACAAAAAAACAATTGTAAAGTGGATGCATTAGCGATAACAGACCATAATACTATTGAAGGAGCTTTAGAGTTAAATTCAATATTGCCTAATAAAATTATTTTAGGAGAAGAAATAGATACAGGTGAAGGAGAAGTAATAGGTTATTGGCTTAAAAGTAATATAAAAAAACATTTAGGTCTTAAAGATACAATAGATCTTATTAAAAATCAAGGAGGGGTAGTTTGTATTCCTCATCCTTTTGATATTTTAAGAAAAAAAAGAATTAAGCTAAATAAAATAGAAGAAGCTTTAAAAAATGGATGTAACCTGATGGAAGTATTTAATTCTAGAAATTTGTTTGATAAATCAAATTTAGATGCGGTTAAGTTTGCTAAAGAAAATAATTTATTATTTATTGCTGGTAGTGATGCACATTATTTACCAGAAGTAGGTAATGCATATAGTATTTGCAAAGAAATTGGTAATATTAATGATACAAGAGAAGTTCTTTTAGCAATTA
>CAYQXW010000161.1:0-4322 GCA_964421615.1 uncultured Planctomycetales bacterium | reverse complement strand
TCTGGAGCATTAGTTGCTCCAATTAATATAATATTAGTATCTTTCTCTTTAAGACCATCCATCTCAACTAAAAGCTGATTTACCGTAGTATTAGCTTCACTCTGTCCGCCAAAACCCCGGTCGACAGATCTCTGCGCGCCTACAGCATCAATTTCATCAATAAAGATAATACAACCACCGTGTAAATCGGATAACTGCCTAGCTTTTTTAAATAAATTTCTTACTCGGCTTGCACCAACACCAACAAACATCTCTACAAACTCAGATCCTGACATAGAAATAAAAGGCAACTTCGCTTCTGTAGCAATAGCTTTCGCTAAATATGTTTTTCCACAACCAGGTGGTCCTAACATTAAAATACCACGTAAAATTTTGCCGCCAATTTTTTTAAGCTCAGCTCTATCTGTAATTAAACGAACAACTTCCAAAGCTTCCTGCTTAGCTTCTTCCATACCGATAACATCATTCCAACGAATCCCAATTTCTTCACCATCTATTGCTTTTTTATTGTTTTGCGTAAAAGACTGCGATCCTTTTTTGAACATTAACCAATACCACATGTAAGAATAAACAATCGCCATAATTAAAGCTAAAATAATTTGCAGATATAACTGGATAGGAACCATGGCTAACTGAGATTGTCTTAGGTATGACTCTGCTTTATTCCATTCATTAAGACCAACCATAACCACTAGGACTAAAGAAACTAATATAGCTACAGCAATAAGAATAAATAATACTTTTAACCAATACAAGCTAAAATATATTTTAAACTTTTTCCAATTCATAAATTCTCCTTTTAGTAACTAAATAGAATATCTAAAGATAGCATAATACATATCTGTAGTCAACTTTATTTTCTTGACCCTCTTACCTTAATATGATAGAATTTGAAAATCTGCAAATTTACGCTGATACGCGGCACGCGATACGCGCAAACGTAATTACTTTAAATTTTCTAAATGGAGGCCAAAATGGCAAAAATTAAAAAAGTAGTCTCTCGTCAAATTTTAGACTCTCGTGGTAATCCTACTGTTGAAGTAGATATTATCCTCGATAATGGAATTTTAGGTAGAGCTGCTGTTCCATCAGGAGCTTCAACTGGTGAATACGAAGCATTAGAATTAAGAGACGGCGATAAAACAAAATACCTTGGTAAAGGTGTTTTAAAAGCAGTCGAAAATGTTAATAAAAAAATTGCTCCAAAAATTAAAGGCCTTGAACCAGATTACAAAAAAATCGACCAGTTAATGTTTGATTTAGACGGAACTGAGAACAAAGGCAACTTAGGCGCTAATGCAATCCTTGGTGTTTCAATGGCTACAGTAAAAGCAGCAAGCCTTGATAAAGGAGTTTCTTTATATAAATTTTTAGGCGGCAGCAAAGCAAATATTTTACCTATCCCGTTAATGAATATTTTAAACGGTGGTATGCATGCTGATAACAATTTAGATTTACAAGAGTTTATGATTATGCCAATAGGTGCTCCTACATTTTCTGAGGCGATCAGAATGGCAACTGAAGTTTTCCATGCTTTAAAATCATTATTAAAATCTAAAAAACTAAATACTTCCGTCGGAGACGAAGGCGGATTTGCACCAAATTTACAATCCAACGAAGAAGCTTTAACTTTAATTATCCAAGCTATTGAAAAAGCTGGATACAAAGCTGGCAAAGATATGTTTTTAGCTTTAGACTGTGCTTCCAGCTCATTCTACGCTGATGGTGCTTACAAATTTGAAAATGCGCAAAAGAAAAGTGCAGATTTAATCAGCATCTATGACAGCTGGCTAAAAAAATATCCAATTGTTTCTATCGAAGACGGACTTTCTGAATTTGATTGGGACGGATGGAAAGTTATGACTCAAAAAATTGGCAACAAAGTTCAATTAGTTGGAGACGATCTATTTGTAACCAATCCAAAAATATTTAAAAAAGGTATTGCTGAAAAAGCAGGAAATGCTATACTAATTAAAGTCAATCAGATTGGTTCTCTATCAGAAACATTAGAAACAATCGCAATTGCAAAAAAGAATAATTACCGCGCAATCGTCTCACACCGTTCTGGAGAAACTGAAGATACAACTATTGCTCACTTAGCAGTAGCGAGCGGATGTGGTCAGATCAAAACCGGATCTTTATCTAGAACCGACAGAATCTGTAAATACAACGAGTTATTAAGAATCGAAGAAGAGCTAGGTTCAAAAGCTGTTTATGCTGGCACTATCTGGAAAAAATAACTTCGATGTTAAAAAAGTTTTTGGTGTTAATTATTTTTTTAGGAGTTTTAGTTTTTATATTTCTACCGGGTTATTATAAAATAAGCGTTTTAAATGTACGCAACGAAGATTTGGAACAAAAAAATAAACGTTTAAAAGAAGAAAATAATCTTCTCAAAAGTGAAATAACTCGAATAGAAAAAGATCAGGTTTACCAGGAAAAGATACTACGAGAAAAAATGGGCGTAGTCAGAAAAAATGAAATTCCTGTAAAACTGATTCCTCAAGAAACACCACAAGATTAAAAGATCGCGGGGTGGAGCAGTTTGGTAGCTCGTTAGGCTCATAACCTAAAGGTCAGAGGTTCAAATCCTCTCCCCGCAACCAGATATAGTAGCAATGCATATCGTCGGATAGTCTCATAAGAAGTAATTCGTAGGCATTAAGGGAATTCCCTACAGCCTTCATCTTATGCAACTATCCGACTTGTTTTTAGAGTTCATTAATTATGCTACACTCGAACGATGCCTAGAACTTACAACTATCCAATGGTACAAAAATTCAATAAAAATATACTTTAAGTATTTACGCAACAAAGTTTTATCCCCTACTTTAGAATCTCTATCTACCGAAACTTTGCGTGGTTTTTTTATCAGCCTTAGGCAACAAGGCAACTCACCCAGAACAACTCTTAACCTTATGCAAGCAATTAAGGCTTTTTGCACATACCTAGTAAAGAAAAATCATCTTCCCTCTAACCCATTTGCAACGATAGAAAAACCCAAACTGAAACGTAACCTACCAGAATTTTTAACTGAAGAAGAAACTCGTGAACTTCTTAGAACAGCTATAAATAATAAACAATTTTATACATCAAGAAGAGTTAGAGATATTGCTATAATTGCTTTATTCATATTTACAGGTATTAGGAGAAAAGAATTATTAAACTTAAAGCTAGCTGATATCAATTTTGAAAGAGGAACAATCAAAGTATCAGCTAAAAATAAGGAAAGACTCATTCCCCTTAATGAAACTGTAATTAGTTTTATGAAAGATTATATAAAGGTTCGACCATATAGAACAGTCGACAACCTTTTTGTTTCAACGAATAGAAGAAATTCAGCTTTAACCAGCGAAGGATTAGCAGATGTTTTTAAAGAATTAAAACGTAAAGCAAATATTCAGAAGAACTTCTCCCCTCAAATTCTTAGACACACTTTTTGTACACTTATGCTTCGTAATGGAGTCAACTTAAGAGACATACAACTATTGGCGGGTCATTCTGATATTTCAACTACAGCAAGATTCTACTTAGGATGCGATGATAAACAATTAAAACAGGCGGTTAATAAACATCCGTTAAATATATAAACTATTAATCAATTAATTATCAAAATTAAGTTTTTTAAAATAACTTTCTAATGTTCTTTTTCTACTAACATCTTTTTTATAATTACTAATTCCTAACCCTATAAATGCTATTGAAACTACTTCTACAAAATCACATCCAACTTCAATTATTTTTTTAATATCATTTATTGGACCAACCTTAGTAATTAACGTATTTCTATCACTATGAGCAACTCGCGAATCTCTAGTTGTCTTAAGCATTTCTAAAACTCTCTGATTCTCTTTTTTAAAAAAACGAACCATAGAACAAAA
This sequence comes from uncultured Planctomycetales bacterium, assembly GCA_964421615.1. GTDB lineage: Bacteria > Omnitrophota > Gorgyraeia > Gygaellales > Profunditerraquicolaceae > CAYQXW01. Next base: position 441 of record CAYQXW010000161.1, on the reverse strand, counting down.
TTTAGCAACTAAATCTTCATCTGCAATTTCCTCTTTTTTAATAAAATTATTAATTAAAAAAAACCGTATTGTTTCGTCAGAATTTTTAAAAATACTTAACTTGTTTTCTTCAATAATTTTTAATATTCTTTCTATACTATTTTGGATACAACCTACAGCTTTCTCCCTTCCCCAAATTATAGAAAGATACAAAACAATGTTATCTAAAGACAATTTTTGAATAAAAGCCCAAAAATCTTCATCTCTAGGTGTCATTTTTTTTAAACCAGCAATATCAGATATGTATACAAAAACATCAAAACTAGCTTTTACTTCTCTTAACATATAATTTAATTCTAGAATAATTTTTGATATTTCTTCTCTTGGATTGTTTTCCATTTTAATTTTTTTATATAAAATACAATTTTTAGTAACTATAAGGATAGAAACCTAATAACCTTC
>CAYQXW010000160.1:0-4327 GCA_964421615.1 uncultured Planctomycetales bacterium | reverse complement strand
GGTACATCTTTAGGAAATTTAACTCATGATGATATTTATAAGGTTGACTTAACAAACTCAGAGGATCGTAAAAATCCAAAGCTTACATCTGAATTTCCTCTCCATGGTCTTATTTATGATAATTTTAAAAATAAAGTAGTGATCCATTGTCATCCGACGCTGATTAATGCTTATTTTGCGATTTATTCTGAAGTTAAAGCTTTAACTTTTGAAGGTAAATTGTATTTAGGTACGATTCCAGTCGTGCCTCAAGAAACTCCGACGGTTACAAAACCGCAAGAAGTTATTGAAGCATTGAAATCGAGCAATTTGGTTGTTTTAAAAAATCATGGGGTGATTGCTATTGGCGATAAATTCAGCGATGCTTTATATTTAATTGAAGCTTTAGAGGAAGCTGTAAAAGCTGCTGCAGTTGCTCGATTATTTAAAAAAGATATTTTAGACGATTTAGATAAAACTATTAAAGAAGATTTTGCTAGTGATAATTCTTACCTAATGTTTACTCGAGAGCATATTCAGGCCATTGTTGATTTAGTCAATAAAGATAAATTTATTTTGGAAAAAGGTAAAGAGATGGATTTAACTTTACAGCTTGTAATTAAACTAGATGGTCAGAATAAAGTTTTTAAATTTACTTTTGATAAAGGAAATATTACAAGTTTAGATGAAGATGAGAATGCTCCGTTTATAATTTCTGCTCCGTATGAAGTTTGGGAAGGTGTTTTTTTAGGAAAGGTTGAACCTTTTGTTGCGACAACACAAGGTAAGATGAAATTAAAAGGAGAATTTGCGAAATTATCTAAATGGTATGTTCCTTTTAGCCGGTTATTCCAACTTTTTAAACAGGTGAAAATAAAATGATGCCCGACTACAAATTATTTATTAATGGTGAATTTGTAGAAACACAGAATAAACAGAAAATAATCGATCCGTCTACTGGTGAATATATTGCTCAGGTAAGTGTTGCTTCTGAATTAGAAGTTGAAAATGCTATTCTTGCGGCTAGAGAAGCTTTTGATAATGGATCATGGTCCAAATTAGATTTAGATTCACGAAATGATTTTTTACTGCAGATTTCTCAAGGCATATTAGACGTTGCGCAGGAGTTAGGACGTGTTGAAACTTTAAATACCGGCAAGCCAATTAAAGAATCAACTTTTATGGATGTTCCATCAAGTGCGAAAACTTTCGAGCATTTTGCGCAGAAGTTAGAAGAATATTTGAAAGAAGATCCAATTGAAAGTATAGAAAATACAAAAAGTATTTTAGTGAGAGAGCCGGTTGGCGTCGTTGTTTTGATTGTTCCTTGGAATTATCCGTTGTTAATCGCATGCTGGAAGTTAGCTGCTGCTTTAGCTGCAGGAAATACTGTAATTTTAAAACCCTCGAGTTTAACTCCTTTATCCGTTATGGAACTTGCAAAAGTAATTCAAAAAATAAATCTGCCTAAAGGTGTAGTCAATATTATAAATGGTTCAGGAGAAAAACTAGGTAATTTATTATGTTCTGATAAACGGGTGGATATGGTTTCTTTTACTGGTAGCGGTGATGTAGGTAAGAATATTTTACAATACACATCTAGTAATATTAAGAAAAGTATTATGGAATTAGGCGGAAAATCGGCAAGTATAATTTATAACGATATAGATTTAGATGTAGTAGTGAATAGCTCTTTATGTTCTATTTTTTTAAACCAAGGGCAGATGTGTACTGCTATGTCGCGTATATTTGTGCAGGAAAATGTTTATGAAAAATTTGTTAGTGAATTTGTAAAAAAAGCCAAGCAGATTAAAATTGGTCCAGGTTCTGATTTTGAAACGCAGATGGGGCCTTTAGTGTCTGAATCTCAATTAAGAAAAGTTTTAGAGTTTGTAGTCCAGGCAAAAGAAGATGGAGCAACTATTCTTTGCGGTGGCCGGAGGGTTTCTGGAGGAGATTTTGATAAAGGTTTTTATTTTGAACCTACTGTCATTACTGATGTTGTTCCTGCAATGAGTATTTTTAAAGAAGAAGTTTTTGGTCCTGTTGTTTGTATAATGAAATTCAAAAATCAGGATGAAGTTATAAAATTAGCTAATAATTCTGATTTTGGATTAGCTAGTTGTGTGTGGAGTCAAGATGAAGCTAAAGCTCAAAGCACAGCTCAAAGTCTAAATGCAGGAACAGTTTGGGTGAATACTTATGGAATGTTTTATAATGAACTTCCTTATGGTGGATTTAAACAAAGTGGTTTTGGTAAAGATTTAGGGAAACAAGGATTTTTAGAATATACCCGCCTTAAAAATATTATTATTGATCAATCTGCAGAAGGTAAACCTTTAGTGAATTATTGGTACGGATTTTAAAACATTAAAAAAATAGTTTTTTGTTTATTTTTTTATATATCTTCCGATAAATCTATTAGATATTATTTATAAGGAAAGTATGAAAACAAAAATAAATTTCTTTTTGGCGATTTTTATAATCCTATTTTTAGTTATTCCTGTTTTTGTTTTTGCCCAAGAACAGCAGGAACAAGGTGAAGATGATTTAAAAAAAGCTCAGTGGTATTATCACCACGAAAACTACGAAGAAGCTCTACCTTTATTCAAGAATCTTAAAGATCAAAATCCAAATTCTTCAGAAATAGCTTATTATTTAGGACTTACTTATAAACAATTACAAAGTTATTTAGAAGCAGTTCCTTATTTTGTTGAAGCTATTACTTTTGATAACCCGGTTGAACAAGCTGTTTTAGACTTGATTGATTTGCTTTATCAGTGTGAAAAATTTGAAGATGCCAAGAAATGGATAGCTTTTGCGGAAAAAAATTTTATTTCTCCAGGGCAGGCTTCGTTTTTCAAAGGGTTAATTTTACTTAAAGAGGGTAATGATTATTTGTCAGCCTTAGATGCTTTTGAAAATGCGGTAGCTATGGATACTTCTTTAGTCGAACCAGTAAAGTATCAGAAAGCCATATGTTACACACAGCTTAATGATTTAAAAGCTGCCAAACAAATTTTTAAAGAGATTGTAATTAAAGATCCTACCGCAGATTTAGCAGTTTTTTCTAACGAATATCTAAATGCAATTTCACGCAGGCAAGATTCTACTAAGCCATTTCATGCGTCTGTTGGATATTCTTTACAATACGATGATAATGTAGTTTTTCGCCCTAATGATGATGCATTGGCTACATCGATTTCAGAAGAAAGTGATCTGACTCATGTTTTTACAGCGCAAGCAGATTATAATTTTAAACTTTCAGATTTTTTTAGTTTAAAAGTCGGTGGTAATGCTTATTCATCAAAGCATAATTCGATTGGTTTTTATGATGTGAATAGTTATGATTTCCCGATTCAACCGACATTATACTTTAAAAATTCTTCGATAGCTTTTCCTGTGCATTATAACTATGTAGCTGTTAATGAGCAGAGATATTTAGAAACTTCAGGAAGCGGGATAATTAATAATGTTATGTTGACTAAAACAAATATGCTGCAGAATCAGTTCCAATTTAATAATAAGGATTACAAGTGGGATTTAACAGACATTGAGGAAAATAAGGAAGGCAATGAATATTTGTGGTCTATGGGCTGGTATAATTTTTTTGGTCGAGAATTGAATGGTTTTGTTAATTTAAGATATACGTTTAATTATGATGATACTAAAGGTAAAAACTGGAGATACCAAGGGAACCGTTTGACGTTTACTAGTGTTGTTCCTTTTAAGAAAGTATTTAATTGGAATTTTGTAGCTGACTATTTATATCAGGATTTTGAACATCGTAATTCTAGTTATGATAAAAATCGCCAAGATCATGTGTTTACTGTTTCTAATTTATTGTCTTGGGAATTTATAAAAAATGGAGAAATTGATTTACAGCATACTTTTGTTTATGATAGTGCAAGTATAGGAGCATATAAATACAAGAAAAATATTTATAGTTTAGGAAGTAAGTATCGGTTTTAAATAGTTAGGAGTAGATATGAAAAAAATAATATTTTTATTTTGTTTGATGTTATTGCCAAATTCAATTTTTGCTCAACAACAGTCTATAGGAGTTATTTCTGCAGTTGAAGGAGTTGCTGATATTTCTCATGATGGTCAGGATGCTGTAATGTTGAGTGAGAAACAAGAAGTTTATTTAAAAGATCGTATTCGAACAAAAAACTATTCTAAGGTGGAAGTTATTTTAAATGATAAAAGTGTGGTGAAATTAGCAGCAAGTAGTTGTGTATCTTTTGAGGAATTGAAGTTGTTGAAAGATAATGTGCGTGAATTTTGCCGGTTGAATTTAACTCGAGGCAAGATTGAAACAATAGTTTCAAAAACTGGTAAGCCAGAT
>CAYQXW010000159.1:0-4333 GCA_964421615.1 uncultured Planctomycetales bacterium | reverse complement strand
CCAGAATAATCAAATTCACAAGCTTGCCCAATAATGATAGGCCCAGAACCAATAATTAAAATTTTATTGATATTTTTTAAACGTGGCATATTTGCAATCCTTTCGTTTGCTAAGGTACTATAAATAAAAAAACCCAAAACATTAACAAATGTTTTGGGTTTTAAAATATATTTTATAGTAGCTCAATAAAACCTCACGAGGTTTAAATAAATAAAACAACTTTGTTTTATTAGTTAAGCAAAAATATTTTAACACTCAATTTATTTTGGTCAAGGGGAAAAATAAATTACAGGTTCTAAAAATATTATTTTTTATTAATATTGGAAGGTTTATGTTCAAGTCTAGAGAATACTTGATAAGCACAAGGCACTACAAACAAAGTCAGCAGAGTTGAAAGAGTAACTCCTCCTACAACTGCAATAGCCATAGGCTTCATCGTCTCAGAACCTGAACCAGTAGCAAAAGCCACCGGTAAAGCAGCCGTAATAGTTGCAATAGAAGTCATTAATATAGGCCGCAAACGAATCGGACAAGCCTCTAATAACGCTTCCTTAACTGGCATACCTTGATTACGACGCACGTTAGTAAAATCTACTAAAAGGATTGAATTTTTCTTAACAATCCCCATCAGTAAAATTAAACCTATCATGCTGTATAAATTTATTGAACACTTAGTCAAATAAAGCGCTACAAATGCTCCAGAAACGCTAAAAGGCAAAGCCAATAAAACTGTGAACGGATGTAAAAAACTGTTAAACTGTGTTCCTAAAACCATGTAAGCAACAAAAATACCCAGAATAAGTACAAAAATCAAACTTTGATTTGATTCTTTAAATGCCTGAGAGCCTCCAGAAAAAACCATGCGATATCCATCCGGCAAAACCTCTTTACCAATTTTTCGCACCTCTTTTAACGCTTCGCTCTGAGAATGCCCTATTGCAGGATTAGCATAAATACTTATCGCGCGTTCACGATTTTTTCGGGTAATTGAAAACAATGTAGACTTCTCCTCTAAAGTTACTACTTCAGATAAAGGAATTAATTCTCCAAACTGATTTCTTACAGTAATCTTTTCAATATCCTGAGCATTTGACCGATCAGCTTCATCCAACCGCACCCGAATATCATAACGTTTACCATTACTAGTAAATTTACCATTACGCACGCCACCAATCATCGCATTAATAGTATCCGCAATAGTTGCAACACTAACTCCGTGCTCAGCAGCTTTATCTCGGTTTGGAAAAATCTGCAGCTCTGGCATACCAGTTTGATAATCAGTATCGATATCCGTCATTAGCCCAGAATCCTTCATGCGTTTTTTTATCTCGCCACTTAACTCTCCTAACTTTATCCAATCCGAACCACGAATAGTAAATTCAACTGGAAACCCTCTCTGCGCCGTAAACCCAGTTTGCGATAAATCCTGAACCACCGCTCTATCAACCCCTGGAATTGAATTCAATTTTTTTCGCACTACCTGCATAAATTCCTGCTGTGTAACATAATGACCATTTTTTTTCGGTCGTTGCTCACGCGGTTTCATTGTAATAAATATACGCCCCTGATTCACTTGCAAACCACCAGCTGCTCCAAAAGTAGTTTCTACTTCCGGCTGTTGAATCAAAAACTTTTCTGCCTCCTTAAAAACTTCACTGGTTTTTTCAAGCGACGAGCCCATCGGCAGAGTCATTCTTACCATAAAACGACTTTGATCTTGAGAAGGAATAAATTCGCTTTTCATAATTTTTGTTAAAAACAATGAAGCAGCAAAAATTAGAACAGACAATACTAAAACTGTCTTTTTGTATGATAAAAAAAACTTTAGGCTTTTTCGATACCAATCAGTTAACCAAAACATAAATTTTTCTACAATAGCACCCAATCTGGTCGTGTGCCCTACTACTAAAAACTGTGAACAACGCATCGGAGTGATTGTTAAAGCTTCTAATAAAGAAAACATAACAGCAACAGAAATAGTCACTCCAAATTGGAAGAAAAATTTACCAATAACTCCCTGCATAAAAATAACCGGAACAAAAATTGCCAAAATAGCTACAGTTGCCGCAACAGCAGCAAAAGTAATTTCCCGTGCCCCCACAAAAGCAGCATCTAACCTCGACAAACCTTTTTCCTGATAACGTGCAATATTTTCTAAAACCATAATTGCATCATCAACGACAATCCCGATAACTAACGACAATCCAAGCATAGTAAAAGTATTAATGGTAAAACCGCAAAAATATAAAATAATAAAAGCTCCCATTAATGAAGTCGGAATAGCTAATAATACATTTATCGTTGCACTAAATGATCCTAAGAAAAAATAACAAACTAGAGAAGTCAAAATAATGGAAAAAATTAAATTACGCTGTAATTCATTAACTGAATCTCGAATAAACTGGGTATGATCAAAAACTACTTTTAAATTAAATCCTTCAGGCAGAGTTTTTTCCAACTCCTGCATTTTACGTTTAACAGACTTGGCTACCTTAACTGCATTTGATCCACGCTGCTTTATAATACCCAAACCTATTGCACTTTTACCTCCTGATCGCGCAATCCTGCGGATATCCGCTAACCCATCTTCTACTCTGCCAACATCACCAATCCGCAATGGTTTATAAATAGGCCCTGCACGCACTCTTTGAGGAATAATAATATTTTGTAAAATTTCTGGAGTTGATGCTTCACCATAAACGCGTACATTCATCTCTTTAGGACCATTATCAATATACCCTGCCGGTAACTCCGCATGCTGGGAATTAATTGCATTTAAAACATCTTCTACCGTAAGTTCATTAGCTGCAAGTTTTTTTGAATCTAACCAAACTCGCAAATTCGGATCAATATATCCTCCCAAATCAATATTACCCACACCGGAAACAGCAGTAAATTGGTCTTTCAGAAATTCATTTACATAACGATTAAGTTCTCTTAAAGAACATTCACCAGTTAATGCCACATACATAATTGGTTGGTCTTCAGGATTAGTTTTAGTTACAACTGGAGGATCTATATCTTTAGGTAAATTCTTTTGTGCTTGAGAAATTTTCGTTTGGACTTCCTGCAAAGCCACATCAATATTTCTATTAATATCAAACTCTATTGATACTGAAGTTTGTCCTAACCTAGATACAGAAGTAATTTCTTTAATCCCTTCCACACTCATTACAGAATCTTCAATAATATCCGTAACTTCCGTTTCAATAACTTCCGGCGCAGCTCCTTCCCACGAAACTGTAACACTAACAACCGGAAAATCCACATCAGGAAGCTGACTCACCCCTAAATTTGAAAACCCAATCCAGCCGAATACAAAAATACCAATCATCAGCATCCAGCCAAACACATGATTTTTAATAGAAATATCCGATAGGGTCATAATTTTAATCTAAGCTCAATTCACCAGCTGCAACTTGCAGCTGCCAATACCAACGTTTACTTTCATATAAAATATGGTTAAATTTCCTGCGAATATCTTCTAAATTAGAAATAGCGGTTAATACTTCCAGATTATTAACTATTCCTAATTTATAATCATTTTCCTGCAATTCATAATTATGTTCTGCAGATTTTAAAGCTTTTTCTAAAATACTAACTCTAGAATAAGCAGATTGAATATTTATATAAGCATCATGTATCTCTTGTCTTGCTATTCTATTTGTTCTTTGAAAAAGCAATTCTGTCTCTTTAGCTTTAGAATTTGCTTCTTTAACCTGTCCAAATGTTGTAATACCTTCAAAAATCGGTAAATCAAATGTAAGCAAAGTTTGCCATCTACTATCTTTAGGCGTAGAGTTACGGTGAGCAAAATAATTCCATTCCAAATTCACAGTCGGAAAAAATTTACTTTTAGCTACAGCTACATTTTTCTTTTCAACCTGCCAAGCAAAATCTGCAGCTAATACATCTGGCCTATTAGCAGATTTTTCTAAATATTCATTTTCAGTTTTTAAATTAATTATTTCTGAATTATCCAAAATATCTTGAATCTTCTGCCCAGTCAAAAACTCTAAAAGTTCTTTAGCAATAGTTTCCTGACTTTTCACAGATTCTATTTCATCATCAAGACTATAAATTTGAGTTTCCACACTAACAATTTCACTTTCTCGTGATTTTCCTAAATTCACTCTGTTTTTTAACTCATCCAATCTATCATTAAAAGTCTTTTTAATTATTTCCAATATTTTTAAATCTTCACGCATTTCAAATAACAAATAAAATGAATCAGAAACATCCGTAAAAAGAATATGTTGTGCACGCAACTTATCACTTTCAAATTGTTTTTTTTCTAATTTACTCCGCGCTATTTCAGCAAACTCCTTAAACC
>CAYQXW010000158.1:0-4391 GCA_964421615.1 uncultured Planctomycetales bacterium | reverse complement strand
CTAGTATCCACATAAATATTTTTCAGATAATCACTAGGTTTACCTTCTAAATCTTTGACAAAATTAATTCCGCGCAACATCATGTAAGTAGAATCAAACCTATTCGCTAAATGGCAAGTAATCCCACCAAAATACGCAAACACAAATTTTAAATCCGGAAAATTCTTAAAAACATCCCCCATCAATAATTTTCCTACACAAATCGTCGTATCAAAAATATATTCAATAACCGGAGTTAAAAGCGGATCCTGCACTCTTTCAAATCCGATAGGATTAACAATCTGAGAATGCACAAATATAGGTAGTTTATTTTTTTGAGCATATTCAAATAGAGGCAAAAACTGTTTATCGTCTAAATAAACACCGTTATAGCTTGATGCCAAAGAAACAGCTTTAAAACCTAAAATATCTTTAGCACGTTTTAACTCTTCTAACATACTCTCTGAATCACCTACTGGCAAAATCGCCGCCCCAATAAACTGCTGCGGATATTTTTTTAAAATCTCGCCGACATTATCATTAAAAATTTTAGCAACTTCTTTATTCCCACCAAGTTTTAGATGTGCATCAGACGTCGGATAGCTTAAAACACTTTTATCAATTCCAAAATCTGACATCATTTTCACATGCGCTTCTATATCACCCCAAGATTTAGAAAAGAAGTGTGCATTCTGAATAATTTGCTCCGGCAACCAATGGCAATGACTATCAATTATCATTATTTATGCTCTGTACTTTTTAAAATACGCTGAATCATTTCTTGTTCATAAAGTGATTTAATATCCTCTAACTCTTGCTCACCCAAGAATTCTTTTATCGCTTCTTCAATAGCTTCAAGTTTTAAAACTAAAAAATTATAACCTGGTTTTACTTTTTCATTCTCATATTTTGCTGCTTGCCCATCTTTTTCTTTATTGGCAATATAATTCTCAAATTCTACAATAAAACCATCTAGATTTTCTTTATCCGAACTTTTTTTAAACCGTTTTAAAATAAATTTATCCACTTCAATCTGGGTAAATTTTCTTTCAATCCGATCTAACTCATCTTTAGTGACTTTATACAACCAGATCAAATATCTTTTTTTTAAATTTAATAAATCTTTTTTCTCCATACTTTTCACCTTTCACTATCCTCTATTTTCCCGGATGCGCTTGTTTAAATGGAATCACCGGAGCTGTCCAAGGAGTCTGCTGATTAATAATTGCTATTTCTAACGGACAAACATTCGCTGGAACTGTTAACGCAAATTTTACTGCATTCTCAATCGCTTCGGTTGACATAAGTCTGGAAGTATCTGTAGAAATTTCTTTTAATTTACCGGTTAAATCTGTATCCGTCACTCCTGGCAAAAGAGAAGTAACTTTGATACCGTGATCGCGCATCTCCCAAAACAACCCTTTACAAAAAGCACGCAAACCTACTTTTAAAGAACTGTAAACGATAAAATTTCTTGGCAATGGATCACACAAAGTTGAACCAGAAACCATATTGATAATTGCTCCAGATTTCTGAGCAATAAAATCATTAATAACTAAGCGAATTAATCTTACATATCCTAAATAATTTGTAAAAGCTAATTTTTCAAAATCTTCAATCGGTTGTTTTTCAAAAGGAGATTGGCTCGAAACCCCAGCGTTATTCATCAGAATATCAATTTTGCCATATTTTTCTTTTGTTTTGTTAACTAAATTTTCCAAATCTTCTAATTTAGCAACATCACAAACTATAGGGAGAACCTGCACTTTATATTTTTTGCTGATTTCATCTGCAGTTTCTTTTAATGGAGCTTCCTGTCTTGCCGCTATCGTTAAATTAATCCCTAAACTTGCAGCAGTACAAGCTAAAGCTTTGCCAATACCACGGCTGGCCCCTGTCACAATCGCTACTTTACCTTTTAAATTTACTTCACTCATTACATCCTCCGTTATTCAATTATAAATTTTTGTGAAAATGCTATTTTTGTTTTAATTCCTTCCCCAGTTTCTGCACTCGGATATTTAATTCCAACCTTATAAGTTCCATGACCCAAAAATTCATTAGTACTCGTCTCAGATTTCTGCGGCTGCCATTCTAATTCCACTTCATCTCCAGAATTCAACCATTCCACTGTAACTTTCTCAAAACAATTTTCTCCGGAACATCTTTTTTTAGAAATCACTCCTTCAAAATTATCACCAGAACCTTCTTTGAGCACCACAAAATCCATTCCATAAGGATTGTAATCTGCCCCTACGCGATAATCGCATTCATTTTTTATATTAATTTTTATTCCCTCACCAACTTGGTAAGAATCCTTATCTACAGTAACTTTCAACTCACCTTGCGCTAAACAAAAAGTTAAATTCGCCAGTAAAAATAATAAAACTAAAATTACTTTTTTCATTTTCACCTCTTTATTTACTTCTCCAACAACATTTTCTTACTAAAAATAATTAGCAAAACCAATCCCACGCCTAAACTTAAAAATCCGGCGAAAAAACTTTTCAGCATAACCAATCCGCTTAAATAAACTCCCACTCCTCCAGCGATAAACCGAACGCTACTATTTAAACTTGCAGCTTCATTAACAAACTTTTTAGGAAAATCCGTTAACATCGTTGCTAATCCCGCGTGATTTATCGTCCAGCCAAATCCCCAAACCAACATTAAAATTATAAGTATAAAAACAGGTAATTTTAAAAGTAAAACAAAAATGCTGACTAACATTAAAGATATCCCGATCAAAACAGCTTTATATCTTCCTAATTTATCCGCCAAATATCCACCGGCAATTTCACCGAATATTCCACTAAAACTGGTCAAAGTAATCAGCATACTGATCACAAACTGCTTTAATCCCAATCCTTGCGAAAAATAAACTGATAACCATTGCTGCGTGCCATGATAAAACATGCTGATTAAAAAAGTATATAAAAAAACCAAAAATATCTTTTTATCCTTTAACGCTTCAATATAATTAACTTTCAAAGACCAATCAACATAATTTTTAAACCGTGGCAAATATTTCCACATATGAATCCAAAGCAAAAATCCAAACACTGCCGGAATTCCATAAATTAGCCGCCAACGAATTATTCCGCTTAAAAAAAGTCCTAATAACGACGCAACAAAAGTTGTGCTAAAAAACAATCCAACTAATTTTCCGCGTTCTTTATCTTTAGCTTCGTGCGCAATAATTATCAACACTAAAGGAATAACCGACGCTCCGAATAATCCCATAAAAAAACGTGCTGCAAAAAGCATATAAATATTATTTGAAACCGCCGCCAGTAAATTAGATAGAACGAAAAATAAAAAACAAATTAACTCTACTTTCTTAGCATCAAACCTACGCACTAATGGTCCATATAAAAGAGCTGCTAATCCATAAGGCAGCATATAAAGCCAGACAATCTGGCCGGCAAAAAATTCAGCCACTCCGAATTCTTTAGCTACCGACGGGATAATCGCCGCTGTCGCCGCAACATTAAAAGAAAGAACTGCTCCTTCTAAACAAAAAATACTGAAAGTTGTTTTTCTCACTTCTTTGCTTCTTTTTCAATCTGCTCTTTGAAAATTTTTAAATTATCTTTAGAATGTTTATTAATAAAACCTTCCACCTGTTCATCATTAAATTTAGCTTTCTCATCCATCTCAAAATGCTGAATCCAGGTTAATTCAATCCCTTCGGGCTTGGGAGTATAAAGCCATACAATTTTCATATACTTAAAAGGAAACTTTGGTTCTTCTCTTTCCGCATAAGCTAAATATTTATCTTTAAAAAGCAATCTCCATGACTGCCAGGTTTTATCTTCATCATCGGTTAATTTAAAAGTAATTTTATTCGCTTCTTTTTTAACAATTTCCGCTTTTTTATATTCTGAACCAAATAAATACGTCCAACGCGGAATATCGTTGGAAATATCAAAAACTTTTTCATAAGGTGCATCTATAATTATGGAATTACATGTATGTCCCATTTTTTATCTCCTTATTAATTAATAATCGCCACAACTCTCGACCACGCTGCGCCAACATTATTAATCTTCACCGGCAAACAAGAAATTTTAAAACCTGTCGACGGCAGTTTATCTAAATTCGCTAACCGTTCAATATGCGCATACTCGCGTTTACGACCGAAGAAATGCGCCGGCCATAAAACACTTGCATCGTGGTCTTTCATAAAATCCGCCATCATAAATTTATACGGCCGATCAAACCCAAGCGTATCTACCCCAATAATATTTATTCCTTTATTAAGAATAAATTCTAATGCCGATGGATCCACTCCTGGATAACAACCTAAATATTCTTTTTTACCAAAAAATTTATACGCATCTGTACGCAATAAAACAATATCCCCCATCTTAAGATTATACTTTATTTTCTTAAGCGCCTCTTCAATATCC
>CAYQXW010000157.1:0-4418 GCA_964421615.1 uncultured Planctomycetales bacterium | reverse complement strand
AATAAAAAAACATTAGGAGTTGATTTATTACCTTTAGATAAATTTTTAAAAACTAAACAAAACTCTATTCTTGATGGAAGCGATAAGGAACTAATGAATTTTGCTAAAGAAAATTTAAATTATTCAAGAGATAAGGGATTAGATTTTATAGGGCGATTTAATAGTAAATATGTTATCGGTGAAGCGAAATTTCTGACAGATTTTGGTGGTCATCAAAATGCACAATTTAGTGATGCTATTCAAACAATAGATACAACCGGAGTTAAAGCGATAAAGATAGCAATACTTGATGGTGTATTGTTTATTAAAGGTAATAATAAAATGTATAAATTTATTACAAATAATAAAGCAGAATATAATATTATGAGTGCGTTGGTACTCAGAGAATTTTTATATCAAATATAGATTTATAGGTTAAATAAATATGATATTGGAATACAAAGGTAAAATTTTAGAAAAAGATGTTTTAAAGAAAGAACCGTATACGTTGCAATGTAGACATCAAGTCGAAGGGGTTTTTAATAACAAATTGATTCTAGGTGAAAATTTGAGAGTTATGAAATCCTTGCTTTATGACTATAATTTTAGTAAAGAAATTGATTTAGTTTATATTGACCCACCTTTTGCAACAAGTAATATTTTTAAAATTAGTGATTGTCGAGCAAATACTATTAGCTCAAGTATAGATGATGATGTGGCTTATGTTGATATTCTAAAGGGTGAAGAATATATTGAATTTTTGAGAGAGAGATTGATTTTGTTGCGAGAGTTAATGTCCGAAAAATCATCTATTTATTTGCATATAGATTATAAAATAGGTCATTATGTGAAAATAATTATGGATGAAATCTTTGGTGTTAAGAATTTTAGAAATGATATAGCTCGAATAAAATGTAGTCCTAAAAATTTTAAAAGAAAAGCATATGGCAATGTAAAAGATTTAATTCTATTTTATAGTAAGACAGATAAGTATATATGGAATGATATAAAAATGCCTTTGAAAGATAAAGATGTTAATACGTTATTTAAAAAAATTAGTAAAAGCGGAAAAAAATATACTACTGTTCCTTTACATGCTCCTGGAGAGACAAAAGATGGCTCCACTGGTCAAGAATGGCGAGGAATAAAACCTCCAAAGGGTAGGCATTGGCGAAGCGACCCAAATGTTTTAGATGAATTAGACGAAAAAGGATTAATAGAGTGGTCTAGAAATGGGATTCCGAGAAAAATAATTTTTGCTGAAGAAGCTATAAAAAAAGGTAAAAAATTACAGGATGTTTGGGAGTTTAAAGATTATATGTATCCTGATTATCCCACACAGAAAAATTTAGATTTGTTAAAGTTAATTATAAAAACCTCTTCTGATGAAGGTGATTTTGTTTTGGATTGTTTTGCTGGTTCTGGGACTACGATTGTAGCATCTGCAGAATTAAATCGTAAATGGATTGGCATTGACCAATCGGAGCATGCTATTAAAGTGGCAAAAAAGAAACTAAATTCATTAAGTCCTTCTTTGTTTGGCAAACAATTAAATTATGATTTTTTTACTTTAGAAAAGAAAGAACTGGAACAAACTAAGAAAAAATGAAATGAACTTCGCCCTATTATATGTTCGTGTTTCTAGCAAAGAACAAGAAAAAGAAGGCTATTCTTTAGATGCGCAAGAAAAGCTTGGGAAAGATTATGCTCTTCGAAATAATCTTTCAATAGTAAAGCGTTGGAAAGTTTCAGAATCTGCTTGGAAAGAAGACAGGGATTCTTTTTCTGAAATGCTTGAATATGCTAAGAAACATGAAGAGGTGAAGCATATTATCTTTGACGTTACGGATAGAATGACCCGTAACGATATGGATAAAATTAAGATTTATACCCTTATCAAATTATATGACAAAACAATTCATTTCTCCCGAAGTAATAAAACTATAAATAAATATTCTGGTTCTGAAGATGAGTTTATGCTTGATATTGAAGTAGCAGTTGCTAAGAAAATGTCTAATGATATATCACGCAAAACTAGGATGGGAATGCAGGAAAAAGCTGAGCAGGGTTTATATCCTTCCAATGCCCCGTTAGGTTATCTTAATAATAAGATAACGCATTTAATTGAAGTTAATGACCAAATAGCTTCTTATGTTAAAAGAGCTTTTTCTTTAATGGCTTCCGGTTCTTATTCTTTGTCTATGCTTGCAGATATTCTTTACAAGGAAGGATTGAGAGGTAGGAAGGGAAATCGTGTAACTAAGAGCGCTATAGACCATTTTTTAAAGAATCCTATTTATTATGGAGTTTTTAGATGGAAAGGGAAAATTTGGCAAGGTAGCCATAATCCTCTTGTTTCAAAAGAAATATTTGATAATGTGCAGAATGTTTTAAGTGGCAGATTTAGACCGTATCAGTCTAAAAGAAATTTTCATTTTAATAATCTTCTTAAATGTGGTGTTTGTGGTTGCAGAATTTTAGGGGAAATAAAAAAAGACAAATATAAATATTATCACTGCACTTTTTCTAAAGGCAGACATAATGAAATTGGATATATTCAAGAGGATAAATTAGCTCAGAGGTTTGAAGAATCAATAAAAGATATAACATTGCCAGAAGAAAAAGCAGAGTGGCTTAAAGAAGGATTAAAAGAATGTTTGCGAAAATCCTCTCAATTACAAGAAAATAGATTAGCTTCTTTAAAATTACAATATGAAAAAATAAATAATCGTTTGAATAGGCTTTTTGATATGAGGTTAGATAAAGAAATAGATGAAGCAATTTTTAAAATTAAAGAGAACGAATTAAATTTGCAGTTAATAGAAATTAAGGCGCAGATGAAAAGCGTAGAAGAAGTAAATCCTAATTGGTATGAAGACGGATGTAAAACCCTCGAACTTTCTAAACGTTTGTATTCTTTATATGTTAAGGCAAATTACGAAGATAAGGCTAAAATTCTTAAAGCTGTAGCTTCGAACTATACCATTAATGATGTAAGTATAAGCCCTACATATAAAAAGCCCTTCTTGTTGTTAGCAAAAAGGGCTTCTCGTCAAAATTGGCTCCCCCTCTAGGACTCGAACCTAGGACCTGGTGGTTAACAGCCACTCGCTCTACCAGCTGAGCTAAGGGGGAATTGTGGAATTATTTTACATTATTTTCCTTCCAAGTCAAGTAAAAAAGATATCATATTTTTTTGTTGATGATTTTAGTGTTTTGCATTATGATGTAGTCAATTAAAAATAAAGGAGGAAGTGTGAAAAATCTTTTTTTTGTTTTAATGGTCTGCAGTATAACTATGGGAGGATTTATGTCTGGGAAAGCTAACGCGCAACAAACAAAAAATGTAGTGTTTGAAACAACTCAAGGTACTATTGAAATTAAATTAATGCCGGATGTTGCTCCGAAAGCTTGTGAGAATTTTATTAAGTTGGTAGAAAAAGGTTATTATGATGGAATAATTTTTCATAGAGTTATTAAAAGTTTTATGATCCAAGGTGGAGATCCTACAGGAACAGGTAGAGGTGGTGAATCTATTTGGGGAAGTCCGTTTGAGGATGAAGTAACTTCTAAGGTTCAATTTGATAAGCCAGGAATTTTAGCTATGGCTAATGCTGGTCCAAGTACTAATGGCAGCCAATTTTTTATTACTACTGTCCCGACTCCGTGGTTGAATATGAAGCATACTATTTTTGGCGAAGTTGTTTCCGGAATGGATGTCGTTACCAAAATTGAAAAAACTAAAGTAGATGATTACGATAAGCCGGTTGAAACTCAGAAAATTAAAAAAGCTTATCTCAAATAATTTTGCAAAAAATAAAATGCTAAAAAGAATAAAAAGTGTAATTCTTTTTTTTCTTCTACTTATTGTTTTTCCTAACTTTGTAGTGGCTGATACTGAAATTGCTAACTATAATAGTGGAAAATTTAATAAAGCTATTCGTGATTTTAAAAGACAGTCAGATTTTGGTAGCCTTGAAGGCTACTTGAATCTGGCTGTTGCTTTTAAAGATTTGGGGTATTATAAAGATAGTATAAAAGTTTTGAATATTGCTTCTTATAAATTCCCTGAAGAAATACGGGTGAAATCTTTATTAGCAAGATTGTTTTATCTTAATAGCCAACCGGATAAAGCCATTAATGTTTTGAAAAATCTTGTACGGCAAGATCCTGAAGATCTTGAGATTTTAACTAATCTTGGGTTATGTTATGTGGATAAAGGGCAAGATTTAGTTGCGCAGGAATATTTTAAGAAAGTAATAGCGAATAATAAAAATAATGTTTTAGCGCGTTTGTCGTTAGCAGATCTTTACTATAGGCAAGATAAGTTCTTAGAATCTTTAGGCGAATATAAATCTATCAGTGGTTTAGATGCGAGTATTAATAAAATTAATAAATATTGGGCGGAAGTTTTATTTAGATTAAAAAATTATAAAGAG
>CAYQXW010000156.1:0-4478 GCA_964421615.1 uncultured Planctomycetales bacterium | reverse complement strand
GCGAATCAATTATTGGAGTACAAGAAAATCGGGTTTCAGATTTAATAACAACTAATGATGAATTTCCAGAGTCAGTACATCTAACTGCTGAATTTGAATATCCTATTTTTATTGAGGATCCAAAAAAAATCAGAAAAATACTCTGGGCTGCAGCAAAAGCAGCAAATAACACTCCTTTAAAAAGTGCTGTTTATAAATTTCCAGTACAAGGCATTACTGCTGTGATTTTATTAGCTGAATCTCACATTTCATTACACACCTGGCCTGAACATAATTATATGGCTATTGATATTTTCACATGTGGAAAGAAAACCCAACCAGAAAAAGCTTTAGATTATTTACAAAATGTTTTCCGTCCTAAAAGGATACGAGTACAAGAAATCAAAAGAGGATTATAATGACAAATTCAGACTCCGTTTGTTTCGATAAAAAAGAATGGTTTATTGAAACTTTTTTCCCTGGCATCAGAAGATGTAAAATGGATGCATTTCGCATCGATAAAGAACTTTTTAAAACCAAAAGCGAATTTCAAGATGTAATGGTTTTTGAAAGCCGTGGATTTGGTAGAATTTTATCAATCGATGGAATTATTCAATTCACACAAAGTGATGAATTTTTCTATCATGAAACTATTTCCCACGTTCCATTAATGTCGCACCCTGATCCAAAAAAATTTTTAATCGTCGGTGGTGGCGATGGTGGTGCTTTACGCGAAGCAGAAAAACATAATTGTCTTGAGGAATTATATTTAGTAGATATAGATCAAACCGTTATTGATGTTGCAAAAAAATATTTTCCTTTTGTCTGTAAAAACGCTTTTAAAGATAAAAGATTTCAATTAAAGATTGAAGATGGCAGAAAATTCATCAAAAATCACAAAAATTACTTTGATGTCATAATTGTTGATTCAACAGATCCAATCGGACCAGGAAAATTTTTATTCCAGGGTGATTTTTACAAAAATGTTTACGAAGCTTTAACCGATGACGGATTTGCAATTTTCCAATTAGGGCCATTTTTAGATTTTAATCTTATTATTAAGCCAACAGCTAAAAAATTAAGTAAATTTTTCAAATATTTAGCGCCTGTTCGTCTTCCAATGCCTTCTTACAGCTGTGGATGTGAATATTGCTTCTTAATGGCTTCCAAAAAGATTGATCCTAAAAAAATTGATTTATCTACAATAGAAAAAAGATTCAAAACAAGATTAGGCAAAAATACAGAATCTTTAAAGTTTTACTCTCCTGAAATTCATAAATCGATTTTAACTATGCCAAAGATTTGGCAACTCTAATGAGCAGCACAAAAAAAATATTAATATTAGGAAACGGCCGCATTGCAGGGGCCGTTTCTTTTTTTTGCAAGAAAATTACTCATGCAGATGTTGCTTTCCTCAAATCAGATGAAGATGCGGCGAACTGCGACATTATTGTTGGCGCACTTGCCGGAGAATTAGGCGAAAAAGGCTTAAATCTGGCGTTAAAATACAAAAAAAACTTACTAGACATATCTGACATCGATCCGCCTTTTTACTTAAAAAATAAAAAAGCTATCAAAGATGCTGGAATTATAGTTATTCCTGGGTGCGGCTTTGCTCCTGGATTAGTAAACTGTATTTTAGGAAGAGAATTAACTGGTTCAAAAAATATTAAAGCTGTTGAGGTAAAAGCAGGATCATTATCCAAGAAAAAATTTTTCTTCCCTTTTCTATGGTGTTTCGAAGACTTAACTCTTGAACATAAGATTCCATCTTATCAGATTGTAAACAGCAAAAAGAAGAAATTTAAAGCATTTGAGGGATATCAAAAAGAAAACTACTTCGGCATTGAATCTGAAAGTTATTACTCTGCCAGCGGATTTGAAAATATTCTTGATAAAGTTAAAGTAGATAATTTCGCAAACCGTGTTGTTCGACCTAAAGGTTTTTATGAATTCTTCTCTTTTTTAAACAATGAGGGTTTTTTAAAGAAAGAAAATTTTCTTAACACCAAAAGTATTGTAGAATCAAATAAAGTGGATAATTATACTATTTCAGAAATAACAATTAAATCTGCAAATAAAAAAATAAATTATTTAATAAAAAGTTTTTCTAAAAAAGATGAATCTTTAAACTCTATGCAGAAAATTACCGCTTCTGTTCCTGCAGTTGTCGCTAATATGATTTTACAAAACTCCATAGAACAAAAAGGACTCCTTTTTATGGAAGACTTAGCTCTTAACGATAAATTTTTCCACAATCTTCTCAGTGGAATAAAAAAAGAAAAAATTTACATCAAAATTAATAAATAAAGGATTTTATATGATTAAACATTCTTACATGACTGATAAAATTAAAGTTAACTCTTCGGGGATTAACCGTAGAGGAGTATTTGCTGTTAAACCTATAAAAAAAGACGAAGTTTTAGCAGTTTGGGGCGGATATATCATTACCCAAAAAGAGTTTGATGCTCTATCCAAGAAAAAATTCAAGAATATCGAAGATTACGCTACAAAAATCGCAGAAGACTTTTATTTAGTATCCTGTAAAGAAGGCGGGCTTGAAGACGATGATTTCTTTAACCACAGCTGCAATCCTAATGCCGGCATAAGAGGCCATATCATGATGGTTGCAATGCGCGATATTAAAAAAGACGAAGAAATTACTTATGATTACGTCATGACTGATGCAGATTTTGATTATTCTTTTAACTGCAACTGCGGATCTAAAAACTGCCGTAAAAAAATTACTACTTCCGACTGGAAAATTCCTGCATTACAGAAAAAATATAAAGGATACTTCTCCTGGTATATTCAGGATAAGATCGATAAATCAAAGAAAAAATAGTTTCTCTAAAAAAACCAGATACAATATTTATTATTTTATCTGGTTTTTGCTTTCATGTTTATATTAGACTTTACAATGCTTTCAAAATTTTCATAAATACGGTATGCTTGTTTTTTAAACAACTCATTAATCTCCAAAGCATAACTAACCATATTTTTATATTCAACTTTGTTTTTCTTATCCGGAGCATATTTATAAATCCAAGATTTAATAATTTCTGGCGTCACTTCAATATGAAACTGTAAACCATAAGCATTGTCCCCTACACGAAAAGCTTGATTGCGACAATCTCTCCCGATAACAAGCAATTCCGCATTTGACGGAATATCAAAAGTATCTTCATGCCATTGAAAAATTTTTAACGGTTCTTTTACTTGAAGAAACAACTTATCTTCCTCTCCCGCGGGAGTAAAACTTAAATCATCCCATCCCATTTCTTTTTTATTAGCTCTTCTTACTTCAACGCCACAAGCCTTTGCCAAAAGTTGAGCACCTAAGCAAATTCCCAGAATAGGGATACGTTTCTGCAAAGCAAGTTTTAATAAAAGATTTTCATCTTTTAAAAAAGGATAAAGATCTTCTTCATAAACATTCATCGGTCCGCCAAGAACGATCACCGCCTTTATCCCTGCTATATCAACAGACCATAAAGACTGTTTACTCACATCAACTATCAAAAGATCAAAATCTCGAGAGCCGAAAAACTCTTCTAAGTTTCCCGGCTCCTCAATATCAATATGTTTAATTATTAAAATACTTTTTTTCATTTTTTTAATATTTAAAAAATATAACTTAAATAAATACCAGTATAAACTCTGTTTTTCTGATTACCATTATTTTTATCACTAACATTCCCCCAAGGAACCGATAAATTAATATTGGGTTTTATTGACAAACTTTTGTACAATGGCACAGTTACTCCTGCGCCTATTCCAAAATCTCCACCTTTTCCACGATAATAAAGCTTATTATTATGCCCAACATGTCCGGACAAATCCAAACTCATATTTAAATTTTTTACTGTAAGCGGAATACTTTTACTTAAGTTAAAAACAGTATAGCTTCCTTCTCCGCCGCCATCATCTTTACGCCCATAATCATAGTAATAAAATAAAGACGGCGATAAAAAAACTTTAGGAAAACTAATACCTGTATATAATTCACGACTCCAGCCTTTAGCAGCGCCATCGGCAGGCATTGCATCTGGAAAATCATAGTATGTATGTCCCACAGAAATATCTACAAAAGAAAAGTTGTAAGTATAATCAAGCATAAAATCTGTTTCACTTGATTTTAAAGCATCTCTATTAACTAAATCATGGCTCACCCAAAATCCAACTTTAACCCTCCCAAATTTAGATTCTGGACTTTTAATATAAATTCCCGGTTGTACTACTGCATCCCCGTCTAACATAATTCCCCTCCACATATAAATAGAGCTAAAATTCAAATCCCCTGACATCTCTATTTTCAACGCGGAAAATAATCCATCTGTACCGTTTTTTTTAGTTGATGTTCCTAAAGCCTCATCAGCAAAAGCATTACCTATTTTTAACAAAACTAAGAACATTACCGCTAATAAAAAGTTTTTTTTCATCTTTATCCTCCTTAAAAAAAATGCGTCTTTAAAATCCTCCCTTGGGATTAAAAAGAC
>CAYQXW010000155.1:0-4499 GCA_964421615.1 uncultured Planctomycetales bacterium | reverse complement strand
GGATTAAAAAGACGCTTCATCGCAAATAAAAAAGGTGTTCTTTTTAGAACACCTTCATTGGGTACACTAACTTAGTGACATTCTATCAATACAAGTAACTTCCTACGTTATTTGGTAACTACTAATTCTAATAAAACTTACACTATCATGAATTTTCACGATAAATTAATTATTAAAACTTATTCTCCTTCTGGAAAATCACAGTCCTACTGGAAAAATAGTTTCGCTATAAAAACCAGATATAATATTTATTATTTTATCTGGTTTTTGTTTTCATATTCATTTTTAAACTCCACAAAATCCTGATCATTAGGTAGATTGTAAAAAAAAGAAACTATACCGATAAAAAAGAATAAAAAGAAATAAAAACTGTTGAATGTTGATACAAAAATAATTAGACCGAAAATAATAGGACTATCTGATAAAGCAAAAACTTGTAAACAAAACGCTAAATACCGTTGATAAACACTTACTTGCACCACTTCAGTTTTAGCTAATTTACTCGGAGAATTAGCTAAATTAAAAAAAATTTTAGCTAACTTTTTAGCAACAAAAGTTGCAACTAAACCTAAAAAAATAAAGATATAAAACATTAATTTTTCTTCATGCTGTGATAAATCATTAATTACTTTATGCCCTTTATTTAACAATAAATAATAAAAAACCACATAGATACCAAAGCTCCATAAAGGAAAAAAAATCTTATAAAACTTAAGCTGCTTATCCAATTCTTCTTTATTTTTAATTTCTTTAAACATATTCTTCATTTTATTATTTTCTCCTTTAATATCCAGATAGATCACGAATATTCAGAATTAAGCATAAATTTGGTATCAATAAACTTTAACTATTTATAATTATCGACATATTAAAATAAACATTAACTCTGGAGATAAAATAAAAACAGAGAATTATAATCTAACTCTCTGTTTTCTATAAATCTCAATAAAACACGACCCCCCGGAATTCGGTTTTTCCGAATGACAGAGGGTCGTAAGCGGTTATTTAAATTTTAATACCTTTGTATTGCTAAGTTTGCTGAAAAATTAATATTAATTCTTCCTGGATTTACTAACTCTTTATTTACTCTTTTAATATTTGGAGATAATCGAGCCTGACTAAATTGACTTCTACCTAAATTTTTTGCTGTTGAAGCTAAATTTGCTCCATAAGAAGTTACTGCGTTCCCTAAATTAGCTGCTGATGAAATCAAAACTGAACTTGATGCACTTGCATAGTTGCCTAAAGTCGAAAGTATTGATCCTGAATTATTATTAACTTCTTTTTTTAATAGTAATACTTTAGGTCGATCATTTTTTGCTAGCATAATCTTTGGTTTAGGAATCATATTTGATAAATTAATAGAACTTACAAAACCTGATCCGGCTGATAAAGCATTATTAACTGATGAACTCAACATCGAACTTGATGCACTTGCATAGTTGCCTAAAGTCGAAAGTATTGATCCTGAATTATTATTAACTTCTCTATATACTGACATACTTTGACTCATTTGCGAGTTAACGACATTTATCCTACTGTTAACTGCTCCGATACCACTATTAACTGCTCCTATTCCACCATTAACTACCCCTATACCACCATTAACTACCCCTATACCACCATTAACTACCCCTATGCCTTTATTAACTACTCCTATTCCAGCTCCTACAACATAATTACTTGCACCTCTTAAAACGCTAGATACTTGCTTAGTTATCTCACCGGCAAAAACATTGGTTGAAATCAAAAAAACAAAAGTAAAAAATACGAACCCAAATAATTTTTTCATTTTAACTCCACATTTTAATCCTGAAAACAAAAATATAAAAATAACAACCATCCTCCTATTTTAAAAATCGGAGGAATGCCAATAAAAGATAAAATAATAATAATAAATCCTAAAAATGCTAATCCCTCTGCTTTCATAAATCTCCTTATGGTTAAGTATAACGCCTACACTCCCTATTTCAACTATACAAAACACTGCTTTTGCAAACGGTTTCAAAAAATAAAAAAGCTTTTAGCCATTAAGACTAAAAGCTTTGGATACAATAATATTTTTTATAATTTAATTATTAGAACTTATTCCAGAAGCATTCTCTCCAAAAACTTTTACAAATGCATTTACAGTATTCGGATCAAACTTTGTACCAGAATCTTGGCAAATTAATTCCACAGCTTCCGCTGATGAATATGCCTTTCGATAAGGACGATCTGAGGTAAGCGCTTCAAACACATCAGCAATAGCTACTACACGAGCTCCCAAAGGAATCTCTTCGCCTTTTAACCCCGAAGGATACCCTTTACCATCCCAACGCTCATGGTGATACAAAATAAATGGAATCACTCCGTGAAAATACTGGATATTACTTAGAATCTCAATTCCAATCTGAGGATGACGTTTAATTTCAGAATATTCTTGTTCAGATAACGTGCCATTTTTATGGAGAATTGTTTCAGGAATCCCAATTTTACCTAAATCGTGCAACATCGAAGCCTGATTAATTCTATCTAAATCTTCTTTTGATAAACCTAATTCGCGACCTATTGCTTCTGCATATTTCACTGTTTTTTCAACGTGCTCTCCCGTATAATGATCTTTAAGGGATATCGCTTTCGCAAAAGCAAATACAGATTCAATAACACTCTGATTCGTACGCTTAGTTAATTTATTAATTTTTTCTTTTAAAACTTCAACAGTTGTAAATCTATCGCCATTTTCTTCTTCCAACGATTTATGAGATTCATCTAAAACACTAATTCTATTCCCACCGGATTCTTTAGCACGCGTTAACGCAATATCCG
Organism: uncultured Planctomycetales bacterium; assembly: GCA_964421615.1. Classification (GTDB taxonomy): domain Bacteria; phylum Omnitrophota; class Gorgyraeia; order Gygaellales; family Profunditerraquicolaceae; genus CAYQXW01. The sequence goes on along the minus strand of CAYQXW010000155.1, from coordinate 1,691 downwards.
CATGTTCAATTAAATCCATCGCATTAATTACATAATCCTGAGGATAACAAGCTAACCCTAAACTAATTTTAACTTTTACTTCTTGATGTTTATCTCCAAAATTATATAATCTAACTTTTTCTAAAATTCTTTCAGCTAAAACTAAAGCATTTTGCTTATCTGTTTGAGGTAAAAGAACAGTAAATTCTTCTCCACCAAACCGGGCGACAATATCATATTGCCTAACAACACTAGCAATAAGGGTAGCAAGCTGTTTTAAAATTAAATCCCCAAATAAATGGCCATACACATCATTAATTGATTTAAAATAATCTATATCCAGCATTAATACCGATAACGATGTCTGGAAACGTTTTGCTCGGTTAAACTCTAAATCTATCGACTTAACTAAATATAAATGATTATAAATACCGGTATGTGAATCAATCAACGCTAATTTCTGCAATCTTTCATTAGCCTGATGCAACTTCTCATTAGTTTGAGCTAATTCCAATTGAGTATTTTTTAAACTTTCTTCATTGTGTTTGCGCTCTGTAATATCCATAATCATCCCATAAAATCTGTATATTATCCCTTCTTGAGATTTATCCGCTCCCTCTTGTGAACTAAGCCATCGGCATTGCCCATCTGAACGGATAATCCTAAACTCCAATTCTCTGAACTTTCCATCACTCGTTACACTTTCAATCATATTCTCCCAAAGTTTTAGATCTTCAGGATGAACCATACTTGCTAATTTATTATATTCAGGAACTCCTTCTGCAAAATCAAGTCCATAAATATTGAACATCTCTTGAGTCCAAACTGTTTTTTGCAGCAATGGATCATAAACCCAGCTCCCAACTTTAGCTAATTTCTGAGATAAAGATAAAAGTTCCTCATTCTCTTTCAAAGCTTTCTGAGTTTCAAAAAGTTTATTTTCAATACTAATTTCATTAAACACTCTTTCTACAGATTCAATTAATACATCAAAAAATTTATTATCTTTTATTATATAATCTCTTGCTCCTCGTTTCATGACTTCCATCACAACACGTTCATCACCCATACCTGTCATAACGATAGTTGGAATTCTTTTATTATCTTGAGTTAGTCTATCCATAAACGAAATAGCATTACTATCAGCTAACACATAATCTAAAAGGATTAACTCTGGAGAAAATTTATTTAACCAATCATATGCTTCTTGAGCAGAATAAACACAAAAAAAAGATTTACCAATATGTTGCAGCCGCTTACAAATAAACTCGCTAATATCAACATCATCTTCAACAACTAAAACCATATTGTTTACTTTTTCCTGGCTCATATTATTCCTATACTTTTTATTTAATATCTGTCATTCTAACTACCTGTAAAAATAATCCCAACCTCTTTAATATTTCGGTAAAATGTAAAAAATCTACAGGTTTAGTAATATAAAAATTACATCCTAACTTATAACATCCGTCTATTTCTAATGGATCATCAGTAGTCGTCAACATAACAATAGGGATTTTTTTTAATTCTTCATTCGCTTTAACTTTTCTTAAAACTTCTACCCCATCCATCCGTGGCATACGAATATCTAATAAAATCAAATAGGACTTATTGGCTGCTCGACAAAAACTACCTTTTTGGGAAAGAAAATCCCAAATTTCTTGACCATCACGAAACCTAATCATTGGATTAACCACTCCTGTTTCTTTCAG
>CAYQXW010000154.1:0-4512 GCA_964421615.1 uncultured Planctomycetales bacterium | reverse complement strand
AGTCTGCAATCGAATACTTTATATAGCTAATGAGCAATAGATTAGAGCTTTTTATCGACGGAGCTTGCTTAGGAAATCCTGGGCATAGTGGCATAGGTGTTGTAATTAAAAAAGATGGACAAGTTATAAAAAATATTTCTCAATATATTGGAGAAGGTACAAATAATATTGCTGAATATTCAGCCTTGATTTTTGGTCTTCAAGAGGCTATACTTCTAAAGGCTCAAATTTTAAAAATTAATAGTGATAGTGAACTTTTATGCAGGCAGTTGAATAAACAGTATCAAGTTAAAAGTCCTAATATTATTGGTTTATATCAGCAAGCATTACAGTTGATCTCTGGTTTTTCTGAGGTAGTAATAAATCATGTACCTCGTGAGCAAAATTCAGATGCAGATAGATTAGCTTCGCAAGCAGCAAAAGAGGGAAAGAAGAAACAATTAGGTAAATAGGAAGTGGTTACTCTTCCTTTTAGGAAGAGAGGAAAGTCCGAGCTCCATAGGGCGACGTAGCGGGTAACTCCCTGCCCTTGGGTTTGCCCAAGAGGATAAGAGCCACAGAGACGAGTCTTACAAGTAATTGTAAGGGTGAAACGCGGCAATCTCTACGTGGAGCAAAGCCGAATAGGAGATGAGGAATGGCTCATTCCGCTAAAAGTCTCGGGTTGGCTGCTAAAGGCTTGAAGGTGACTTCAGGTTTGAGAGAAATGACCACATAAACAGGACTCGGCTTATCCTATTTATCTTTTAAAATAAAAATAAAATTATTAAAAACTTTTTAAGGAGGAAGTAAAGATGTCAGGTCATTCTAAGTGGAAGACGAATAAAGGTAAAAAAATGGCAGCCGATGCAAAAAGAGGCGCCTTATATACAAAATTAATTAAGGAACTTACCGTTGCTGCTCGAGAAGGTGGTAGTAATCCAGAGAATAATTCTAAATTACGTACTGCGATGAACCGTGCTAAAGAAGCGAATATGCCTTCTGATAATGTTAAGATGGCTATTAAAAGAGGTACAGGTGAAATTCCAGGGGTTATTTATGAGACCATTATGTACGAAGGTTATGGTCCAGGTGGCGTAGCGATGATGGTTGAGACTATTACCGATAATAAAAATAGAACTACTGCAGAATTACGTAACATTATGTCAAAGAAAAATGGTAGTTTAGGTGCAACTGTAGGTTGGATGTTCGCTATGAAAGGGTTAATTGTTGTTTCTAAAGATGTTATTAGTGAAGATGATTTAATGGGTATAGTTTTAGATGCTGGAGCTGAAGATTTAAAAACTAGTGGTAAAAGCTATGAAGTTTTTTGTGTACCGCAGAATTTAGAAAAAGTTAAAGCAGCTTTACAAGCTAAAAATATTGCAACTGAAGAAGCAGAAATTACTATGGTTCCTTCAAATACAATGAAATTAAATGAATCAGATGCAAAACAGATTATGCATTTAGTTGAGGCGTTAGAAGAGCATGATGATGTGCAGAATGTTTATGATAATTCTGAAATTCCTGATGAAATAATGGAGAAAATTTCTGCTGAAGCAGATGCAGAATAAATATGCGAGTTTTGGGGGTAGATCCGGCGTTAACTAGAACAGGTTACGGGGTAATTGATACCGTATCAGGTGGATTTAATCTCGTTAAGTCTGGAGTTATCACTACTAAAACTACACAAAGTTTAGCAGAACGTCTAAATAAAATATTTGATGAAATAGTAAATGTTTTGATCGAATGTCGACCAGAAGTTATGGTAATTGAAAAAGTTTTTGTACATTGTCAGCATCCGACAACAGCGTTTATTTTAGGACAAGCAAGAGGAATTATATGTTTGGCTGCAGCAAAAGCAAATATTCCATTGTTTGAATATGCGGCGACTCAGGTTAAAAAAGCTATTACTGGGACAGGACATGCTTCTAAAGAGCAAGTTCAAAGAGTTATAGTGTCACAACTAAATTTGAAGGTTACACCTAAGTTTTTAGATATTACCGATGCTATAGCTTTGGCAATGGCATATAAATATTTTGAAAAAGCAGAAAAAATAAAAAAAATATTGCAAACGCATAGATGATTGTAAAAATTAAAGGTTTGATTGTCGAGCAAGGCGAAAATTATTTGCATATTGATGTTGCTGGTTTAACTTATGAAGTATTTTTGTCTGCCATGACTTTGCAAAGATTAAATGAAAATATTGATTCAGACGGAAAAGTAAGTCTTGTTACTTTTCATTATCAGCAAATTGAACCCTCAAGAGGTTTTCCTGTTTTAATAGGGTTTCTCAATAAGATAGAAAAAGATTTTTTTGAATCTTTTATTACGGTTTCAGGAATTGGGCCTAAAGCAGCTTTAAGAGCGTTAAACAAGCCTATATCTTCAATTGCGCAAGCGATAGATAACGGTGATACTAATTTTTTAAGATCTTTACCTGGGATCGGTCCTCAAAGAGCAAAAGAAATAGTTGCTAAATTACAAAATAAAGTCGGTAAATTTGGGTTAATAAAAGATTCTCAGGTTAAAGAATTAAAAATTACTGAGGATTTTGAAGAGGAATCTTTGGCAGTCCTTATGCAGTTAGGCTATAAAAATCAAGAAGCTGTTAGCATGATGAAGAAAGCATTGGAAAATAATAAAGGAATTAAGAGTACAGAAGAACTTTTAAACGAAGTTTATAAACAGAGAAAGACACAATAATATGAATGATATAACTCTTAATCAAGACCAGAATCAAACTGGAATAGAAGCTCAGACACAAGTTTTGGAGAAGTTGGAAGCGACAGAACAAATTTCGACTGAAGTTGTTGAAGTTAAACAGGAACAGCCAGTAAAAATTGAGAATACAAAGTCAGTTGTTGAAGCAATGCTTTTTGCTAGCGAACGACCTCTTTTGGTGGATCAGATAAGAAAAGTATTAGAAAGTTTTGATGGACAGCAGATCCGGCAGTTAGTTGATGAATTAAAAAAAGAATATGAATCGACTAATAGAGGTTTTAGAATTTATGAAGTTGCAGGTGGATATCAGATGATTGCTGCTCCTGATTTTGCGGGATTTCTGAAAAAACTTTTCCGAGGGGGAAAAGGTAATGATAAATTATCTAAATCTGCTTTAGAAACTATGGCTATAGTTTCTTATCGGCAGCCGATTACAAAAGCAGAAATTGAAACTTTAAGAAAAGTTAATATAGACGGTGTTTTAAAAACTTTAATTGAAAAAAATATTGTTAGAGTTGCTGGAAGAAAGAAAGTTGCTGGAAGACCTAAGGTTTATGGGACAACTAGATATTTTTTAGAATATTTTGGTTTAAAAAGTTTAGAAGATTTACCGAAGATAGAAAATTTCCCTCTTCCTGAAGATGTTAGAGATGAAATGATTGAAAAAATAGATGAGAATAGTCCTGAAGCACAGGATATATCAACAGAAAATGTAACTTCCGAAGAGGAAAAGAAAAATGAGTCTGGAGAAATTACGCAAACAAATTGATGTTTTGGATAAGCAAATAGTTGCTTTACTTAATCGTAGAGCGAATATTACTTTGAAAATAGGCGACATTAAAAACAAAACAGGTAAAAGTATTTACTGTCCTGAAAGAGAAAAAGAAGTTTTTAATAAAGTTAGTGAATTAAATCAAGGCCCTTTATCAAAAGATGCTTTAGAATCAATTTATCGAGAAATTATGTCAGCAAGCATCGCTTTAGAGAAAAAGATTAAGGTTGCTTTTTTGGGGCCTCAAGCTACTTTTACTCATCAAGCTGCATTAAAAAGATTTGGTTCTCAAGTAGAATATAAATCTTGTGAAAATATTACTGATGTTTTTGTAGAGGTTGAAAAAGATAATGTTTCTTATGGTGTTGTTCCGATAGAGAATTCTACAGATGGCGCAGTTAACCATACTTTAGATATGTTTGTAGATTCTGACTTAAAAATTTGTTCAGAAGTTATTCTAAATATCACCCATAACTTGATGGCAACTTGTGAAAAAGAAGATATTAAAAAAATTTATTCTAAAGGTGAAGTTTTTGGGCAATGCAGAATTTGGTTACAGAATAATATGCCAGGAGTTGATTTAATTGAAGTTTCTTCTACAAGTAAAGCAGCTTCTATGGCAGCTAAAGAAAAAGGGAGTGCTTGTATTGCTTCATCTTTAGCTGGGCAGATTTATGGGTTAAAGCTTCTTGCAAAAAGTATTCAGGATTCAGCGCATAATATAACTAGATTTTTTGTTATTGGTAAAAATCAAGTGGGAATTACTGGTAAAGATAAAACTTCTTTATTGATGTTGGTTAAAGATAAAGTTGGGGCTTTACATGATATGCTCGTGCCTTTTAAAAAATATGGAATTAATTTGAATAAAATTGAATCACGTCCTTTTAAAAGAAAAGCATGGGAGTATTATTTTTTTGTAGATTTAGAGGGTCACCGTGATGAATTAAAAGTAAAAAAGACTATTGAGGAGTTGGAATTAAACTGTAAATTTTTGAAAGTTTTGGGATCCTATCCCTCAGCAGACTATTAATTAGGAG
>CAYQXW010000153.1:0-4524 GCA_964421615.1 uncultured Planctomycetales bacterium | reverse complement strand
GGAAATTAGTTATAATAAAGATGTTTTATTCCCAGCTGCTAGTTTAGTGAAAATTCCTATTATGGCGGCTTGTTTTCAGGCTGTTAATGACGGAATAATTGCTTTGGACAATAAAATTATTCTTAAAGGTTCTGATAAAACTTTGGGATCTGGTATTTTGAAAGCAATGCCTACCGGTGCATCTTTTACAATTGATCAAATTATAGAATTTATGGTTACTCGTAGCGATAATACTGCTTCAAACATTATGATAAATATACTAGGATATGATTATTTAAATAATTATTTTAAGCAAGAAGGATTAAAAAATACAAATTTATCTCGAAAAATGATGGATTTTAGAGATAGAGGAAAAGGAATTGAAAATTTTACTTCAGTCAGAGATATTTCTTTTTTGCTAGAGAAAATGTATAAAAATCAATTTATTAGTCCTGTTTATTCTCAGAAATGTATTAGATTGCTTAAAATGCAGAAGGTTAATGATAGAATTCCTAAAAAATTGCCTGAAGATGCGGTAGTAGCTCATAAAACTGGATTAGAAAAATTTGTTTGTCATGATGCTGGAATTGTTTTTACAAAAAATGGTGATTTTTTAATTTGTGTTTTAACTAAAAGCAAAGTCTGTGTTAAAAATGTAAAAGATTTTATTGCCAAAATGGCTTTAAACACATACAATAAGTATCAATAGGTTTACAAAAGGATAAAAATGTTTGTTTTGCAGAATTTTATTTTAGGGTTATCAAAAGTAATTGAAGTGTTATTAGGTATTGTTTACTGGCTTATTTTTATTAGGGCGGTAATAAGCTGGGTTAATCCTGATCCATTAAATCCTATTGTTTTGTTTTTACAAAATACTACAGAGCCGATTTTAAGGCCGATTAGAAAAATGTTTTCTTTTACATGGAAGATAGGTATAGATATTTCCCCGATAATTGCTTTTTTGTTAATTCTTTTCTTACAGATTTTTCTTGTCCGTACATTAAATCAACTTGCAGTAAGGTTAGGTTAAAAGTATATAAAATAAAATATTTGCGATAAAAAGTTGACTAGTTAGTGAAAATACACTATAATTAAATAACAAATTTTAAAGGAGGTGAATAAATTGGTTTTACTAAGTGATAAAAAAACAAAAATAATTACTGATTATAAAACTCACGGTCAAGATACAGGATCTGCACAAGTGCAGGTTGCGTTATTGACTGAAAGAATAAATCTTTTGACTGAGCATTTTAAAAGCCACAAAAAGGATTTTCATTCTCGTCGTGGACTTTTAATGTTAGTTGGCAAGCGTCGTAGACTTTTAGATTATCTTAAGAAAAAAGATGTCTCCAAGTATAAAGAGCTTTTAGAGAAGCTAAATTTGAGAAAATAAGGCTTATCCTTATCAAATCTCTCACCTTTAAAAAATAAAAAAAGGACAAGAGTTTTATGCAAGTTAATACTGCAAAGATTAAATTCGGAAATGAAGAATTAATTCTTTCTACGGGAAAACTCGCGAAGCAAGCTAATGGTTCTGTAACCGTTCAATACGGTGGAACCGTTATATTAGTTACCGCCTGTATGTCAAAATCAGTTAAAGAGGGACAAAGTTTTTTCCCTTTAACTGTTGAATATCAGGAAAAAACTTATGCTGCGGGAAGAATTCCTGGAGGATTTTTCAAAAGAGAAGGAAAACCATCAGAAAATGAGATTTTAACCGCAAGGTTAATTGATAGGCCTATTCGTCCTTTGTTTCCTAAAGGTTTTTTAAATGATGTACAAGTTGTTTCAATTGTTTTGTCTAGTGATGGGCAAAATGATCCAGATGTTTTAGCTGTTAATGCTGCTTCAGCAGCTTTAATGATATCCGATATTCCATTTAATGGTCCATTGGCATGTTGTAGAGTTGGTTTAATTGAAGGTAATTTTGTGATTAATCCGACTTATGAACAGCTTGCAACTTCTCCTTTAGATGTAGTGGTTGCTGCAAATCGAAAAGGTGTGGTAATGTTGGAATCTGGAGCAAAAGAAGTTTCTGAGCAAATGTGGATGGATGCAGTAAAATTTGCTTATGAACATATTCAGCAGTTGCTTTCTTTTCAAGAAGAGTTTGCAAAAAATTTTGGAAAAGCTAAAGTAAATGTTGAGTATAAAAAGTTGGATCCTAATTTGATTAATAAGATTTCAGAGATGTCTGTTGGCAGATTGAAGGAAATCTATAATATGAGTAAAAAGGAAGAACGTGAAGAAGCTAGTCATATTCTTTCTAAGGAATTACAGACAACTTTAACTGCAGAAGGATATTCTGAAACTGATATAGATTCCGGTTTACATCAAGTTGAAGAAATTCAAGTAAGAAATAAAATATTAGAAGAAAATACAAGGCCAGATGGTCGTGGTTTTAAAGATATTCGTAATATTAGTTGTGAAGTTTCTGTTTTGCCACGTACTCATGGTTCTAGTTTATTTACCAGAGGTCAAACTCAAAGTTTAGCTGTTACTACTTTAGGAACAGGTGATGATGAGCAGATGATTGAAGCTTTAGATGGACAGAAATATAAGACATTTATGTTACATTATAATTTTCCTCCATTTAGCGTTGGTGAAACTGGACGTATGGGTGGAGCAGGTAGAAGAGAGATCGGTCATGGTGCTTTAGCTGAAAGAGCTTTAAGTGCTGTAATGCCTGGTAAAGATGTATTTCCTTATACTGTGAGAATAGTTTCTGAAATTTTAGAATCTAATGGTTCTTCAAGTATGGCTACTGTGTGTGCGTCTGCATTATCTTTAATGGATGCAGGTGTTCCGATTAAAGCCCCAGTAAGTGGTGTTGCTTTAGGTTTAGTTAAAAATGAACATAAAGCAGTTATCCTTACAGATATTGCCGGATTAGAAGATCATTTCGGAGATATGGATTTTAAAGTTGCCGGAACAAAGAATGGTGTTACTGCTGTACAGTTAGATTTAAAAATCGATGGAATTGATTTAGATTTATTGAAGAAATGTTTAGAGCAGGCAACTGAAGCTAGATTTTTTATCTTAGATAAAATGACAGCAGTGTTGTCTCAGCCTAAACAAGGGTTGTCTGATTATGCGCCAAGAATTGATAAAATAAAGATTAATACAGAAAAAATTGGTGCTGTAATTGGTCCTGGTGGCAAAACTATTAAAAGTATTATTGCAACCACAGGTGCAACAATTGATATTCAAGATGATGGTACGGTTTTAATTGCTTCTACTGATGGTGCGAAATCAAAAGCAGCAATTGATATGATCAAAGCGATTACTGATGATGTAGTTGTAGGTAATCTTTATAATGGTAAAGTAAAAAGAGTGACAAATTTTGGTGCTTTTTGTGAAATTGCTCCAGGTAAAGAGGGGTTAGTGCACGTATCAGAATTATCAGATAAATTTGTTAAAGAAGTTGGTGATGTAGTAAAAGTAGGGGATGAATTTAAAGTAAAAGTTATTGGCATTGATGATTTAGGAAGGATCAAACTAAGTAAGAAAAGTGCAGAAGAAAACAGCCAAAAGTGAAAGAGAAAAGGATAAATGAATTTAAAGGCGTTATCTTATTCGCTGCTGGTCTCATAATATTAGCCAGCTTAATTTCCTTTGATCCTAACGATGTAGCTTTTTATACTTCACATCCCAATGTACCGATAAAGAATTTAATTAAATCTTTTGGGGCACATTTATCTTTAGCAGTATTTTATTTATTTGGGTTATCTAGTTTTATAATTCCTGTATTTATTTTGTGGTGGGGAATTAAGTTATTTCAGAATCAACCTCCAATTTTACGCGTACCGCGTTTTATTGGAGGTTTTTTGTTTATGGTTTCGACTAGTTCTTTGATTGGCTTAATGACAAATTATAGTCCAGATTTTTATAAATATGGGTTGATTGGTTTTATTACTTCGAAATTTGTGGTTGCTTATTTTGGAAAAGTTGGTGCCTATATTTTATTTAGTACTTTAATTTTATTATCGTTAGCATTAGTGACAGAAATACTGATATCTACTTTTATTTATCATGCAGTTGATAATATAAAAGTTTTTTGGGAATCTTTTTTTGCTAAAGAAAATGTAAAAGCTTCAAGAAAGATGACTGTTAAAGAAAAACAAAAAGAATTTTTAGAAGGTAAAACGAAAAAAGGTTTTTCTTTAAATTTTTTATTTGGTTCTAAAAAAGATGAAAAGACAAAAGATGCTAAACCTAGGATAATTGTTCCTACAAAAGACGAAGATGAGGATGAAGAAGAGGATTTAGAAGAAGATATTGATGATTTGGAAGAGGAAGAAGAGTTATCAATAGCAAAACCTAGAATAAAAATTAAAGAAGACACTGTAAAATTTGATCACAAAACTAAAACGCAATCAGTAGCTTTGAAAGTTGGTAATTATAATTTACCTTCCTTAAACTTATTGGATACACCAGTTTTACCAGAGACAAGCCAAATAAAAGAAGATTTAAATACGAATGCTCAAATTTTAGAAGAAACTTTAGCAGATTTTGGAATTGCAGTAAAAGTTACTGATATTGAAC
>CAYQXW010000152.1:0-4558 GCA_964421615.1 uncultured Planctomycetales bacterium | reverse complement strand
GGGAAGCAGTTGTTTATGAGGGGTATCAGTATGGTTATAAAGCATTGTTAAATTTTAACTAAAGAGATAAGATGAGTGTAATTACAGGAGGGAATATGTTAATAATATTAATAATTATCTGTTTAGTTAGTTATTTGTTTTTTAAGATTGTAGATGTGTTAAGCGGAAAAATTAAAAAAAATCATCGTTTATTTGATGAACAGTTTTTGAAATTATTAGATTCTGATTTTCTTGAAGATGAAGTTAATGTTGGTAGTATGGATTATTTTATTTTTGAAGCAGGAGTTATTGAACATTGGGATTTGGATAAGCTAGATGAATTTTGGGAAAAGTTAGGTGTCAAACCTCAAAAGGAATTCAGAAAATATGTTTTAAATAAATCGCAAATGAAGCAAAGGTATGAACAGTTAAATAATCTTATAAGTTTGGAAAAAGGAGCGTGGGACTTTTCTCCTACTTTTAAATTTAAACAGTTTAAAGATTTAAACGAAAGCTCTAAATTAAAGTTAAGTGAATTAGGTTATAAAGATGGCGATTATTCCATTGGAGTGTTTCGTGTTTCTTTTTGTCATTTAGGTTTTTGGGAGTTAAATTATTATGGGCATGAGTATGGCTATAAAGCGATATTTGGGTAAATAGTAAATCTTAAAATCGGGGTCGGAGGTAAAATTTACCTCCGACCCCGATTATAGGGTTTTGCGTTGACGCTTAAGAGGAATCAAGGTAAAATAACAGTATATGTCTTACGAAGTTGCAATTAATAAATCTTGGGCTGATATTTTAGCGTTAAATCCGCAGGAAAAAAATCAAGCGATAAAGTTCTTTTCTGATGAATATTCGTTTAATTTGGAAGAAAAAAAGATTTTTTCTGTTTCTTGTAACGTACCGGTTAAAGATTTTACAAGTATTATTCTATTGCATTATCTTTACCGAAAAATTAAAGGTTTGCCGCAATTAACAGGGCAATGGATTTCTTTTAAAGAGTTGTCTGGCGGTGAAAGTTATTATCCAGCCTTTCGTAAAAGGGCAATTGAGCCGATACTAAATAAGTATTCAAAAAATGTTAAAGGTTTACTTGCTTGTTTAGAACGATTACCTAGTAAACAGGTTAATCAGGCAGATGTGGCTGTAGTTTTACAAGTTGCGCAAGGGATTGATGTTTTAGTTGAAATGTGGGATGCAGACCAGGAGTTTGGTGCTGAAGCAAATATATTGTTTGATAGTAATATTTCTAAGATCTTTTGTACAGAAGATGTTGCTGTTTTAGGTGGATTTATTGCTAAATATGTTTAGGAGATAGGATGAAAATTAAAAAGATAATTTCTTTTTTATTAACTTTAGTTTTAGGTGCGTTTTTATTTATAGGTTGTGATGCGGCGAAAGAAGATCCTTCGGAGCCGATGTTAACTTTTTCGTTTGGAAGTAACAATAGTGACTATAAACGAGTTTTAGTAAAAAAAGTTTTTGATGGTGATACTTTTCTTTTAGCTAGTGGTGAAAAAGTAAGGTTAATAGGTTTAGATACGCCAGAGTTGCATGAGTCGGATAAATTATTTAGAGATAGCCGGAAAAGTAAAATGGAAGTATCTAAAATAAAATTAATGGGAAAGAAATCTTATTTGTTTACAAAATTGATGGTTGAAGGAAGATATGTGCGGTTAGAGTTTGATACGGAAAGAAAAGATAAATATAATCGTTTGTTAGCTTATGCTTATTTGCAGAATGGAACTTTTGTGAATGCGGAAATTTTAAAACAAGGGTATGCTTCTATGTTAACCGTTCCGCCGAATGTAAAATATGTGAATGATTTTTTGAAACTATATAAAGAAGCCAAAGAAAACAGAAGAGGACTTTGGCAATAAAGGGGGTTGTTTATGTTACGTTATTTGACTGCAGGAGAATCTCATGGAATGGGGTTGTTGGCAATATTAGAAGGATTTCCTGCTGGGATAAAAATAGATGTTAATTTTATTAATGAAGAGTTAAAACGCCGTCAGATGGGGTTCGGCCGCGGTAAACGTATGCAGATTGAAAATGATAAAGCTCAAATTTTATCAGGAATTAAAGGCGGAATGACTTTAGGTAGTCCTTTAACTTTATTAGTGCAGAATAAAGATTTTAGTATAGAAAAAATGCATAAAGTTGTTGCTGCTCGTCCAGGACATGCGGATTTAGCGGGAGTTTTAAAATACGGGTTTACGGATATCCGTGAAGTTTTAGAGCGTGCTTCTGCAAGAAATACTGCAGCAACTGTGGGTATGGGCGCGGTTTGCAAAACTTTATTAAAAAATTTTGGGATTGAAATTACAAGTAGTGTTGTTTCAATCGGTGGTAAATTTTCTCACGAAGATAAAGTAGCGAGAATTCAAGAAGCTATGGATAAAAAAGATACTGTGGGTGGAAATTTTGAAGTAAAAGTTTCTGGTGTGGTTGTGGGATTAGGTAGTTATGTTCAGCCAGATAGAAGATTAGATGGTAAATTAGCAGGAGCAGTAATGTCGATTCCTGGAATTAAAGGAGTTGAGATTGGTCTAGGGTTTGGTTATGGAGAAAAACTTGGATCAGAAGTCCATGATGCGATATATCACTCTAAGAAAAAAAGTTTTTACCGCTTAACGAATAATGCTGGTGGAATTGAAGGCGGAATTTCTAACGGTGAAGATATTATTATACGCGCTTGCATGAAACCTATAGCGACTTTAATGAATCCTTTGAATTCTGTAGATATAAATACTAAATTAACGGCTAAAGCTGCAACAGAAAGATCAGATGCTTGTGCAGTAGAATCTGCAGGAGTAGTGGCTGAGGCAACGGTAGCTTTTGTTATTGCAGAATTATTTTTAGAAAAATTTGGGAATGATTCTCTAGGTGATATTAAAGCAAATTATAAAAGTTATTTGAAAAGAATTAAGTAAGGTTTGCTAAAAATTAATGTTTAATTAAAAAACTTAAAAAAGTTAGTTAGATTATCCCTCTTTTTGCGTCTATTGTAGTAGAAAGGAGGGATGGATATGTCAGATTTCAAAGAGTTGGAAGTTGTTCGGATGTATCGGTTGGAGGGAGATTCAAAGGTTAAAGCCTTTGTGGATATTGCAGTTGGCGGATTTATTGTTAAAGGTTTCCGGATTCTAGAAGGTAAAAACGGATTGTTTTTAGGTATGCCTCAACAAAAATCCAAAGACGGACGGTGGTTTAATATTTTCTTCCCCGCAACTAAGGAGTATGGACAGGTGTTATCGGATTTAATATTAGAAGTTTATCAAAAATAAATTGCAAGGCAAAGGATTAGTCTCCTTTGCCTTGTTACTATCTTATGAAAAATTTATATTTAATTGGTTTTATGGGAACTGGTAAAAGCGCGGTTGGGAAATTGCTATCAATGAAGCTGGGAATAGAGTTTATTGATTTGGATTCTTATATCGAAGTTAAATCAAATACTACTATTGCTGATATTTTTGGCCAGGAAGGTGAAGAGTATTTCCGTCAAGTAGAAAAGCAATCCTTAAAAGAAATTTCCCGAAAAGATAATTTAGTTGTATCTTGTGGCGGAGGGATAGTTATAGACCAGGCAAATATAGATTTAATGAAACAAAAAGGTAGAATTATTTGTTTAGCTGCTTCTATAGAAAAAATTCTAGAGAGAACCAAAAATAATCCACATCGTCCATTATTGAACGTTGATGATCCGCAGGCTAAAATTAAGTATTTATTAGAACAAAGGCAGGATAAATATGCTCAAGCGGATTTAACGATCGATACTACGCAGTTAACTGTCGAACAAGTTGTCGAAAAGATAATCTCTGATATATCTTAAAGTTTAATGACAGAATTTGAATCATTGGTTGGGTTGAACCTTATTCCTGAAATAGGGATAATTCGGTTGCAAAAATTATTACAAGTTTTTGAAACACCAGAAAAAATCTTAAAAGTTTCTTATTCTAAACTGGAGGAACTTAAAGGTTTTGGTCCAGTAATCGCGCAAAAGATAACAAGATTAAAACAAAAAGATATTTCTGATGAAATCAGTAAGGCGGATAAATTAGGATTAAAAATTATCACCTATAAGGATAACGATTATCCCGAATCTTTAAAAAATATCTATGATCCTCCGATTTTGCTTTATGTTAAAGGAAATTTTAAGAATTATGATCAAAATAGGTCGATAGGAATTGTTGGTACTAGAAATCCTTCTTTTTATGGGATAGAAAATACTGAATATTTTAGTCAGAATTTAACTAAGGCAGGAATTTGTATTGTATCAGGAATGGCTAAAGGGGTAGATGCAATTGCGCATAAGGCTGTTTTAAAGGAAAATGGAGTTACAATTGCCGTTATGGGCAGTGGTTTTGAAAATCTTTATCCTAGGGATAATAAGGATTTAGTTGATGCAATTGCTCAAAAAGGAGCAGTGATTACTGAATTTTCTCTTCAAACAAAACCTGTGCCTTTAAATTTTCCAAGAAGGAATAGGATTATAAGTGCATTATCAAAATCAGTTTTTGTTATTGAAGCTGGGCAGAATAGTGGAGCGTTGATAACTGCTGATTTTGCATTGGAG
>CAYQXW010000151.1:0-4663 GCA_964421615.1 uncultured Planctomycetales bacterium | reverse complement strand
TACCTAAGTTATTACGCAGTTCATCCGTGGCGGCTTCTGGAGCAAACGTAAGACCTGTTTTTTTTATCGTAGCAATAAGCGAAGACATATTTCCTAAAATCGTTTTAGGTTTTACAGAAGGTAATGAAATACTTATCCCTTTATCCTTAAATTCAGAAATTAACGGCACTAAAACATTTTCCAAATATGGATAATCACTCACAGATAAACCAAGCAAAGACATTTCCTCATATCCAGTATTTCTAAATCCAACAAACGCATCTTTTATTAACTTATCCGGATTAATATTTCTTAAAGGATAGTATTGAATCCTGGCCTGACAAAATCTACAGCGATTTGGACAACCTCTCATCACTTCTAAACAAACTCTATCATGTACAATTTGTATATATGGAACAAGCCACTGCGCAGGAAAATTAGTTTTATTTAAATCTTTAACTATTCTTTTAATAACTTTTGAAGAAATATTACTATTTTTTGCACTAAAATTTTTAATACTCCCATCATCATTATATTCAACATTATATAAAGAAGGAACATAAACTCCTTCAATCTTAGATAATTTAATCAATAATTCTTCTTTACTCAAATTGCCTTTTTTATAATCATCCTTATTAGATTTATAACAATCTACAATTTCAACAACAGCTTCATCCGCTTCTCCTATAAAAAATAAATCAAAGAATTCATGCAAGGGTTCAGGATTCAAACTGCAAGGTCCACCGCCAATAATCAAAGGATCATCTTTAGAACGTAAAGAAGACTTTAACGGAATATTTCCTAAAGAGAGCATGCTCAAAATATTGGTATAACAAAGTTCATAAGGCAAAGAAAAACCAATAATATCAAAATTATTAATTGGAGTTTTAGATTCTAAAGAAAAAATAGGTTCATTATTTTCTTTTAATAACTGTTCCATATCAACATCAACTGCAAAAATTCTTTCACACACAACATCACTACTTTTATTAAGAACATCATAAATAATTCTTATTCCTAAATTACTCATCGCCACTTCATAAAGATCTGGAAAAGCTAATCCAAATTTCACAAGAGCTGAATTAAAATCTTTCTTAGAAACATTCCATTCCTGTCCAATATATCTAGCAGGTTTTCGTACTCCTAAAAGCATTTCATCATTTATCATATTTATCCTTTAAGTTTTAATAAAGTTATTTTACACTAATCCTGGCATCATTTCGCTTCTTCGATTTCTTCGAAATCTCATAGCAGATGCCAGGACTAATTCGCGTTTATAACTTATGTTCACTCACTTTGCTCGTTCCATAAGTTATGCGCTCATTAGAATACTGCCCTAGTTTTATTTATATTCGCAAGAATACCTAATGCAATAAAAGTTACTAATACCGAAGATCCTCCATAACTCATCAACGGAAGTGGAATTCCAACCACTGGGAATAATCCCATATTCATCGCCATATTAATGGTTGTTTGAATACAAAGCATCAATGCAATTCCTAAAGCCAATAATTTACCGAAATGATCCTTAGTTCTATAAGCAATATTAAAACCATCTTTAATTAAAATAAAGTAAAGCAACATTAATAAAAATCCTCCTATAAATCCCCTTTCTTCGGTAAAGGTAGCAAAAATAAAATCAGTATGAGATTCCGGTAAAAAATGCAATTGACTTTGAGTACCAGAAAGCCATCCTTTTCCTAATAAACCTCCTGACCCTACCGCAATCTTAGATTGAATAATTGTATACCCGGACCCCAGTGGATCAATATTTGGATTTAAAAATACCAAAACTCTTTCTTTCTGATAATCTCTTAAAAAATTCCAACCTATGGGAACTGCTAAACAAAGCATACTAATAACAATAATAATATATCTAAGTTTTACATTACTTGTAAAAAGTATTGCCATAAATATTAAAAAAACTACAGAACCACTTCCTAAATCCGGTTGTTCCACAATTAAAACAACAGGAATTAAAACAAAAATAGATGGTAAAATTAAAGCTTTAAATATTCCATACTTCGCTGCTTTAAGAGCAATATCATCTGCAGACTTTCGACTATAATATCTGGCAACAAAAATAACCATAATCAACTTAGCTAACTCAGAAGGTTGTAAATTAAAACCTCCGATATTCAACCATCGTTGCGCACCTAATCTAATAATCCCTAACAAAAAAACAAGCCCTAACAAAACAACTATAAAACCATAAAGAAAATAAGTAAAATCCCAAAACCTTCTATAATTAAATTTAGAAAAAAACAAGTAACAGACTAATCCAATAATAACCCATAAAATTTGTTTCTGATAAATCATCTGCCATAATTCACCTTCTTTACGAAAATTGCTACTATAAATAGAAAAAATGCCTAAAGCACAAATCATTAAAGCGATAAAAATAATTCTTATATTCGTATTCATTATAAAAGCCCCTGGGCATTCATTGTTTCAATAATTTGCTTAGCTAAAACACAACATAAATAACCATGACCACCACGTTCTAAAAAAACACTTATAACATATTTAGGATTATCATACGGAAAAAATCCTACAAACCAAGCATGATTTTCATTGCGGGAAGTTTGAGCAGTCCCAGTTTTTCCTGCTACAGAAACCGGCATGGTTGAAAGAATATTTGAAGTACCAGTATCCCAAGCTACTACAGCTCTCAAACCTTTTCTTACAGCTTCTATTGTAGCAGATTTAACATGCAAATCACTTATTTTACGATGAGATTTTGTTACATCTTTACCTTCAATCGATTTTACTAAATACGGCGTCACTAATTTTCCATCATTTGCAAAAACAGCCATAAGCCTAGCTAACTGTAATGGACTAGTCATTACTGCACCTTGTCCAATAGAAAAATTAGCGGTATCTCCATCATACCAATTTTGAAAATGAGTAATTTTCTTCCACAAGGGGCTAGGAATAAAACCTGAATTTTCATAAGGCAATTCTACGCCTGAAACTTTTCCTAATCCGAATTTAGAAGAATAATCATGTAAAACATTTGGAGTTACGGATAACCCGATTTTATAAAAATAAACATCACACGAGTGCGCTAAAGCAGCTTCTAAATTTTGATCATTGTGTGTACTCCAACATTTAAAATTTCTTTTTCCTACAGCAAGATACCCTGGGCAAAAATATGACGTATCTGGAGTAACTTTATTGAGTTCTAAAGCTGCAACAGCATCTACAACTTTAAAAACTGAACCTGGAGGATATGTACCGCTAATAGCTCGATTCAACATAGGTGCAGCAGTGTCTCGATAAAGATTTACAATATCATTAGATTTCTTTTTAACAAAAATCGAAGGATCAAAAGTAGGTCCACTAGCTAGAGCAATAATTTCTCCAGTATTTGGATCCATCATTACAACACTTCCTTTTCTATTCTCTAAACTATCCTCAACAATCTTTTGGATTTTGTAATCTATTGTTAATTGGATATCTTTACCACTTTTAGGCGGCTTATACCCTAAAAGCCGAGTTAGCTTTCCACGATGATCAACTTCTTGAGAAACGCCACCATCTTCCTGGCGTAAATAATAATCATATTTTTCTTCTATCCCACCGTATCCAACAATATCTCTTACTTTATATCCATAAAATTCCAGTTTAGTTAATCTCCATTGGTCTATTTGACTTAGATATCCAATTAAATGCGCAGCTAAACTTCCATAAGGATAATATCTAATAGGCCTTGGTTGCACACGAACACCATCATAATTAAACTTTAATTCTTCCAACATTAATGCTTTTTGCCTATCAATATTTTTAGCTATAACCACAGGCATATTCTTCGAAATATAATTTTTTTTATACCTATCTTTCAACTCATTAAAAGGAACAAGAAGAACTGAAGATAGTGCATTAAGTGTAAAATCTAAATTGCTTTTATCTTGTGGCAAAATCAATAAATCATATGAAATAGTGCTGCCAACCAATAATTGTCCATTACGGTCTAAAATGTCTCCTCTTTTACCCTCCTGAGGAATAAGACGTATACAGTTTTTATCACTTAAAGAAATAAACTTATCTCCATTTACTACCTGCATATTAAAAAGCCAGGATAATAAAAAAATAAAAACCATAACAATTATTATTTCTAAAAATTTTAATCTCATATTATTAACGTACTATTTTAAATTTTTTATATAAAAATAAGAAAATTACAACAGAATATATTGCTTCTAATAAAAAAACTCGGATAAAAACAGGAATGCTAATATGCGGACTATAAGAACGAGTAATAAAATTAATTACAATATCACAAACTAAAATATATATTAGTAGAAAAAAACCAGCTATATAATCATTATCAAGTGAAATATTTTTTTTGATCTGTCTTAAACTTAAACAAACTAGTGGAAATAAAAAAGTATGTATCCCAAAATTACTAACCGTCAAAATATCTTTTAATACTCCTATAAAAATACTAAAACTTATTGCTGTTTTCTGTTTAAAAATAATACTCGCAATAAAACATAACACAATAAAAAAATCTGGCCTTATTCCAAAAAAGTTAAAAATGTTTATAATAGTCATCTGCAATATAACAGCTAAAAGAATAACTAAAACAAATTTAAATTTTCTCATTGATTTATCACCAAAACTTCCTCTAAAGCATTTAAATTTACAAAGCTTCCCGCAACAACCTCATTAGTAATCTTTT
>CAYQXW010000150.1:0-4666 GCA_964421615.1 uncultured Planctomycetales bacterium | reverse complement strand
TTTTTTATAACCTTTGTTTTTTAAAAATTTCATTCCCTCTATAGCTAAATATGATGCCAAGTTATGTTTTCTTAACGCTGGAACAATATAAATATCATAAAAAAAAGCACATTTATCCTCAAGCTTGATTGTAGTTTTATAATCAGATATAAAAACTTTATTTATCCCTATTTTTAAATATCCTACTATTTGATTATTAATTTTAATGTTGGCGTAATAATGTTTTTCTTTTAAGCCTAGCTGTATTTCTTTTTCTACGTACATCCATGGTTCTTTCATTTTTTTTAACCATGAAATAGTTTCAGCATTAGAAATAAAATCAATTTGAGTTTCTAAATTAGGTGTTATAGTTTCTAAATTATCTAAATTTGATTCAAACCAAATAGCGCTGTTAGTTTCAAAAATAAATTTCGAGGTTTTAGAAAATATTTTTTTCAATATTTCCAAAAGCCCTTTTTGTTCATAAATTTTTTTAATTTTAACAGCTAAGTCAGTCATAGTCTTAATTCATCTCTTGTTTAGTAAAAGTTAAATATGATTTTACTAATGATTGCCAAAATGTTGGGTTTCTTTCTACTCCCATAATGCAATGTTTACAAACGGTATTTTTGCTAGAGCCCGTATGTTTTAAAAATTCCTCATGTTTTTTATTATTCCAAATTTCTTTTAGATGATTCTGCTTTATATTGCCGATTTGATAATTATTGTAGAAAGCGCAAGGCATAACATTTCCATATGGATCAACAGCTACCATATATCTTGCGATATAGCATTTATTATTATGGCAATTTCCTGTTGTAAGATCTTTAATGCTTAAAATATCAATATTTTTAGTTGAAATTTCAATTTTAGAGTTTTGTTTACAATTTTTTATTTCTTTTATTTTCTTTTTAAGTAATTTAGCTTGTTCTACATTAACCAAGATTGAATTATTTTCGTCAGATATAAAATATGGTTCAGGTTTTATATTGCCGATTTTAGATTTTTCTAAAGCTGAAGGAGGAATTTGTCCTACATATTCCAACGCTACGCTATCAGCTCCTATATTTTCCACAAATGGAATAATTTTTTCAAAACTATCAACATTTAAAGCGGAAATAGTACTGTTAATTGCAATTTTAGGTTTTTTGTTTTTTCTATACTTAAGTAGCAATTTAATGGCGTTTTCTACTTTGGCAAAAGTTCCATCTATTCCCCTAACTTTGTTATGTGTTTCTTCTACTCCGTCTAAAGAAATATATACAACATCTATTCCTGATTCAACAATATCTTGAGCTGTTTTATCATCAATAAGATTACAGTTAGTGACTAAATCAATATTAGGAATACCTTTTGTTTTCATGTATTTACTTAAATCAAAAAGTATATCTTTACGTAAAAGTGCATCTCCTCCGAATAATTCAACACTCTCAAATTTTAAATCTGCGATCATATCCGTAAGTTTTTTTAGTTCTACCAAAGACAGCTCTTCTTGAGTAACTGGCCGTTTCCACATAACGCAGGAACCACAGCGAGAGGTACAACGATAAGTTAAAAACAGCAATAAAGTTGTTGGTTTACTCATCGAAAAATTAATTTCTCTGGTTATTGCTTTACGAAATACATCATTAAGCCTATCAAAAACATACATGATAATACCCTCAATTTTTTATACTGTTTGTAGTTTTTTCTTAATTTGTCTTAAAGATTCAAAGTTTCTTAAAAAACCTATTATTTTATAAATAAAATTATAATCAAGGTTAAAGAAAATTTTGCCTAAAAAGTTATTCTTATAAATAACTATTTTATAATGTGGACGAGATTTTTCCGTCCAAACCATTTTATAAGGGTCTTCGTGGCCGCAGAGATCATACTCATTTAAGCCATTTTTAAAGCAATCAGTTAAAATTTCTAAATGGATCATGTTGCCAGCGCCTGTAGTTTTAAACGCTTCATCGAAATCAGCTCTCAACCCAAATAGTTTATTGTTATATCTCAATAAAAATTCATAAGCGACCGGTTGTTTACCTGAATAGAGTATCCAAGATGACAACCATTGGTTTTGTTCGCTTGTTTTAACTAATTCTTCAAAAAATTTAAGATTTTCTGGAGTGTGGTCGATATGGCCCTTTATTTTCTTTTTCCAGCTTTTAGAAGAAATATAAATTAATTCCTTCATTAATTCGCTATTATCTTTTTCGCTGGTAAAATTTTTAATTGAAATATCAGGCCATTTCTTCATTCTATTGGTTAAATTGTTGATATTTTTGCGAAATTTGCGTGATTGTTGTTTACAATAATCTTCCCACTTAAAATTTGTCATAATGTATGGAGAATTTAACCCACTTTTTTTCCCTATAAGAATATTGTTTTGTTTTGATAATGCATCCATAATTACCCAATTAGGCGATTCCGTAGGAATATTCTCAAAATAAATTTTGTTCCATAATTTTGATTCTTGTTTTAAATGGTTCATTACTGCTTCTAAACAAACAGACTCTTTCCCTTTTTCAAAAATAAAATCTGCATGAGAAGAATTGTCGTTGTAAATAAAAGTTAACAATTTAACAGAAAAAAATAAATATTTTTTTTCTGTAATCATTAATGGTGCAATACCAATAATATTATCGGCATCTTTTATTAAAATTATGTAAATATTTTTATTTTTTCCAAATGCTGTTATCCAGCATTTAAACCATTCAAAAGTTGAAAAAACATAGTTACTGGTACATTTAGTTAAAAGATTATTCCAAATATTTTCAAGTTTTAAAAAATCACCGAAATTATTTACAACTTCAATCTTTATCATTTTTTGTTCTTCTTTCTTCTAGATGCTGCTAAACCAGCTAACCCTATTCCTAAAAGTACTAACGATGTCGGTTCTGGGTTGTGATATGTACGTCTAACAGTTGTAGTGTTGGTTCCTTCACCGCTTTGAGATTCTACATACATCAAGCCACTAGAACTGGTAACAATTGTATCATTTGTACTTGATTCTACTGATGAAGTTGTGCTAGTTGCTGCTGCTGCACTACTACCACCGCCTCCACCGCCACCTTTACAACCTGCTAATAAAACTACTAAACATAAAACTTGTAATACTCTAAACATCTTGTGTTTCCTCCCTGTTTTTAAATTTACGACCTTGCGTAAATAATTTGTGGTATTGCAAATGTACGATTATTTAAAATAGTTCCAATAAAATGTGCTTTTTTGTGTTCTAATGGAGCAATCGCCGATTTCAATACTTCTTTTCTTGTTTTTCCTTCATTTATGACTAAAACAATTCCATCAACGTATGATGAAAAAGCCATAGCATCTTTATAATTTTTTAAATTAGCGCAATCAACAATAATCAAATCAAACTTCTTTTCTGCTTCTTTAATAATGTTTGTCATTTTTTCCGGATTCAACAAAGCAATGGAATCAAGGCTAACATTACCTGCAGGTAAAATTGATAAGTTATCTGAAACACTTTCAATAGCATCTTCGATTTTGATATTCCCTTTTAAAACATCCAATAACCCAGGATTTACTGCAACTTTGAAAAATTTATGTATTCTTGATTTTCTAAAGTTTGCATCAATAATAAGTACTTTATTACCTGATTTATTAGCAAGATAACTAGCGATATTTGCAATAATTGTAGAAGTACCTTCTGATGAAACACTAGAAGTCATTAAGAATGATTTCTGTTCGTTTGATTTCATTGTTAAATATATCTGTTCTGACAAATTCTGGTAAATCTGAAAATAAGAATTAGTCTTTTTACTTTTAAAGTTAAGCATAATTTTACGCTTGCTTAATATTTTTGCTAAAATGAAAAGCGATTTAGAAATTCCGACAGCAAATACAATTAAAACAACAAAGAAAATAAAATAACTAACTAAAATTGCACCTTTTGAACTATCTTGATTATGAGTTAAAAATCCTTGTGTAGTAGCAGTAGCGAATTTGATAATTGCATTTTCCTGATCTACACCAAGCAAATCACCGGTTAATCTGAATAAACTTACACAGAAAATGTAAATACAGTAAATAATGTTAAGTTTTGCTATGGTTTGAATAATTTTACCTGGAAAAGATACTACGTGAGGTACATAACCTAAAAAGTTAATATTATTTAAAGTAGATTTTACTTCTTCTGGAGATTTAATACTTGAGTCCATATATTCAAACATTGCTGCTAAAACTATACCTAAAACAATACTCATTAAAAAGGCTACCATTAAGATAACTGAGTTGGATATACCTATTGGTTCAATTGGAACAGTTGCTTGTTCAATAATCTTGACGCTAGCTGGTCCAATAGCTTCAATGTTAGATAATGTTGTGCTTTTTAAATTATTTTCTAACTGTTCTAGAGTTTCTTTTAATTGAATGACATAAAGATGTTTTTCCCCGTATTTTTGTAAGACTTCTGCTAACTGTTGTTCTAAATCAAAAATACAATAAGAACGGCTAATCATATTGGCGATTTTTGCTGCTTCTTGAGGATTTGAATTTTTTACAGTGATAATAAATAAATCTGTATCTTTCATCGGTTCAACTTTAACTTGTTTTTTTAATGTAAGTAAAGCTTTACGATTTAAGAATTCTATTTTCTCTTCTTCAGATAATTTATCTAAGTTTGCTTGTTCTTTTTTGTTATTTAGATCCATTAATATTGCCATTAACGGAGAAGCAG
>CAYQXW010000149.1:0-4694 GCA_964421615.1 uncultured Planctomycetales bacterium | reverse complement strand
AGAAGCCAGAAGCTTGAAAAAGAGATGTTCTTAAAAAATTTGAATATTTCCATTCAGGATGCTTCAAGACAACTGCAGCAGAAAGAAGTTTCTGTTTCTTCAAAAAAATCTGTGCATAAAACTATTACAGAGCAGTTTAATAAAATTACAGAAGAAGAACAGGTTGTTTTATTAGAAATTGCTGATGTTGAAAAAGAATTTATTTCTTTATCTGAAAGGTTAACAAACTGCCAGAATTCTATTGTTGAGTTGGAAAAAGAACACAAAAATTTAGAGTTTTCTATTCATGATACTCAGGAACATATAAGCAGCAAATCTAAAACAAAAGAAGAGATGCTTGTGGCAATTACTCAAGCCCAGACAGAAATTTCTAGTTTTAATAAAAGGCTTTATACTGAAGAATCTAATTTTAAAAATTTAGAAGATAGCTGTAATCAAGACCGTAAAAATATTGATAGTATGCAGGTGAAATTAAATGATACTACTAGCCGACAAACTGCTTTATCT
The DNA here is from genome assembly GCA_964421615.1 of uncultured Planctomycetales bacterium. Classification (GTDB taxonomy): domain Bacteria; phylum Omnitrophota; class Gorgyraeia; order Gygaellales; family Profunditerraquicolaceae; genus CAYQXW01. Next base: position 4,187 of record CAYQXW010000149.1, on the reverse strand, counting down.
GAGGAGATTGAAGAATTATCTGTTACAATTGATGCAGCTAAAAATGATATTTCCCAGAAAAATAAATTGTTAGGGATTGAAGAATTTAAGCATAATGAGTTTGTAATGGGATTGAATGCTTTGCAAAAAGAAGTTCAGGCTAAAAGAAAAGAAGTGGATAGTTTTAAAGATAATCTTTATGAAATTCAGATGGCGGATAAAGATTTAGAATTTAAATATCAGACTGTTCGCGATAGGATGAGTCAGTCTTATAAATTCGATTTGGATTCTGCAGATATTGCAGTTTTAGAAATTGTGCAGATGCCGGTTGAGCAAGTTAATGATCAGGTAGTTTCTGATGAACAGGTTGTAGCTGCTGCGGAAAATATCGCTAACAGCGAGCAAGTAGTTCCAGTAGTTAGTGCAGAAGAGCAGGCAGCTTTGGAGAATTCTGTTGAGCCTTCACTTGAGCTAAATGAGGATGTTTTAATTTCGGATATTAGCAAATTAAAAGAAAAAATAGATTCTTATGGTACCGTTAATTTAGTTGCAATTGCTGAATATGATGAGTTGAAAAAAAGGTATGATTTTTTAACCCAACAGCAGAATGATTTGATTAAAGCTAAAGATACTTTGCAGGATGCGATTAGAAAAATCAATCACACGACTAAAAAGTTGTTTATGGAAACTTTTGAAAAAGTTCGGGATGAGTTCCGTAATTATTTCCGTTTACTTTTCGGTGGTGGTGATGCTCAGGTTTATTTGATTGATGAGAACGATCCGCTTGAGACGGGTATTGAAATTATTTGTCGTCCTCCTGGTAAAAAGTTGCAGAATGTTTTGTTGTTATCCGGCGGTGAGAAATCTATGTCAGCTATTGCTTTAATTTTTGCGATTTTTAAGGTTAAGCCAGCGCCATTTTGTATCTTAGATGAGATTGATGCCGCTTTGGATGAAGCTAATGTAGATAGATTTGGACGAGTATTACAAGAGTTTGCTTTAAACTCACAGTTTATTGTTATCACGCATAACAAACGTACGATTGCTAATGCTAATGTTATGTATGGAATTACAATGCAGGAATCTGGTGTGTCCAAGCTTGTTTCAGTAAAGTTTAATGAGAATAAAGAAGAACCAAAGCAGGATGTTGAACCAGAAACTGTAGCAGCGTAAAATATAAATTTAAAAGTAAAAAAGGTCGTAGATATTTCTGCGACCTTTTTTTTATTTTTAACAATTTAATTTAATGACAGGTTTGGTTTTTACCTTTTTCTTTTGCTTCATAAAGAGTTTTATCTGCGTAAGAGAGAAGTTCTGCTGTGGTTGCCCCATTATCTGGAAAAGTCGCTAACCCTAAACTAGCGGTGAGCATTTTATTCGGTAAAATTTCCTGATGCAGAAACTGAAATTTTACAATGTTTTCGCGTAATCTTTCAGCAATAGCATAAGCTTCTTTTCTATCGGTGTAGGGGAGAATAATCGCAAATTCTTCGCCGCCGTATCTGCATACATGGTCCATTTTTCGGGAATGATTTTTTAATAATCCGGCCATATCTTTTAAAATTCTATCGCCAGCTTGATGTCCTAAATTATCGTTGTAAATTTTAAAATCATCAATGTCTAACATCATTACGCTTAATGGAGTTTCAGTTGCTTTTGCGCGTTCTAGTTCAACGCCAAGTAAATATTGAAAATAACCATGGTTCCATAATTCAGTTAAAGAATCAAGATGTGCGCGGATTAAAGTTTTTTCGTAAAGCTGAGAATTTTCAATAGCCAGCCCTGCCTGGTTTGATAACATAATCAGCATGCGCAATTCATCTTTATTAATTGGTTTTTTAGTAATAAAATTATCAGCTAAAATAATTCCATTTACTTTATCTTTTGCTTTAAGCGGAACGATAACAAGTTCATCTGTTTTAAGCATTTTAATAATTGGATCTTGAGCATAGCTTTGTACAGTTTCTTTTGTTATGTGAAGTGGCATCCCTTCTAAAACAACTAAAGAAAGTAAATTATCTTTTTGGTCTCTTAAATAAATTTTTAATTCTTGAACGTGTTTATTAAATGTAGACTGTTTTATGTGGTGTGAAACTTTATAAGAGTTAATAAGGTCTTCCATGTCCATTTTTTCCTGTTCAACATACTTCCAGACACGGTTGGCTTCTTCACCGGTTTCGGGACCGATAGCCATTTGACCCTCAATAATATTGTCTTTTTCGTTAATAAGGAAAAGCAGAGCACGGTTGAATCCTAACCCGATATGTGCGGTAACTCCAGTAAGGATAATATAGAGAATTTCATCCAGTTTGAGAGTTGTACGCATTGCGTTAGAAATCTCATACAGAATGGTTAACTCAGATTTAGTACGCTCTAGCTCATGTTTGATTTGCTGTAGCTCATCCATATAGTAAGAAATTTAACATAATAAGTCGGTTATGTCAATTCTTTTAAGTTTTTAAAATATCAAAAAAGTTAGTTAGATTATACAAATAATTTCGTCTATTGTAATGAAAGAAAGGAGGTGGTAATATATGTTATATATAAAGTCAAACTAGTTGACAGCAAAGCACAGCTTAGATATAATAACAGTTCTAAAATCTCTTATAATGTTTTTTTAATGGAGGAAACAATGGCCCACGAAAAAGATAAAAAAGAAGTGGAAAAAAACGAAAAAGTAGAAAAAATCGAAAAAAAAGATGTAAAAGAGAATTCATCTGAAAAGACTAAAGCTTTAGAATTAGCTCTTTCCCAAATTGAAAAACAATTTGGAAAAGGTTCTATAATGAAACTTGGCAGTAAAGTAAAAGTTGAAGTTGAAGCTATTCCTACGGGAACTTTAACGGTTGATTTAGCGTTAGGCGTAGGTGGTTTGCCAAAAGGAAGAATTGTGGAAATTTTTGGACCAGAAGCTTCTGGAAAAACAACTTTAACTTTGTGTACTATTCGAGAAATACAAAAAAAAGGCGGAGTTGCAGCGTTTATTGATGCAGAACACGCTTTTGATCCTATATACGCAAAAAAAATCGGTTTGAATCTGGATGATTTATTGATTTCACAACCGGATACAGGTGAACAAGCTTTGGAAATTACGGAAACTTTAGTTAGATCAAATGCTGTAGATTTGATTGTTGTTGATTCTGTTGCGGCATTAACTCCTCGTGCAGAAATCGAAGGAGATATGGGTGATTCTCATATGGGGTTGCAAGCTAGGTTAATGTCCCAAGCTTTGCGTAAATTAACCGCAGCAATTAGTAAATCGAAAACTTGCGTAATTTTTATCAATCAATTACGTGAAAAAATAGGTGTTATGTTTGGTAATCCTGAAACTACACCAGGCGGTAGAGCATTAAAATTTTATTGTTCTGTACGACTTGATGTGCGCAGAATATCTGCAATTAAGTCTGGAGATGTTGTTATTGGAAGTAGAGTAAGATGTAAAGTTGTAAAGAATAAAGTTGCTCCTCCATTTAGAGAGGGTGAATTTGATATAATGCATGATGAAGGTATCAGCAAGCAAGGAAGTATTATTGATGCTGGGTTGGATTTAGAAATTTTACAGAAATCAGGAACATGGATTTCTTTTAATAATGAGAAACTTGGTCAAGGAAGAGACGCTGCGATTGCTAATTTAAAAGAAAAAACAAAATTAGCTGAGGATGTAGAAAAAGAAATAAGAAAGAAAATTTTATCTGGGTTATAATACGTGGTAAAAAAAAGTAACCTTAATTCTTTAAATGATGCTAAAGCGTATGCTTTTTTGTTGTTAAAATTTCGTTTACGCTCGGAAAAAGAATTGATACAGCGGTTGACGAAAAAAGGTTTTGATAAGCAGCTAGCAGAGCAAGTTGTAGATTTTCTTAAAGAAAAAAGATTTATTGATGACGAAATTTTTGCACAAGGGTTAATTGAGTCTAAACTAAAAAAATCAGAGGGTTTAAGGAAGATAAAAACTGATTTATTTCGTAAAGGACTGGATAAGAAGTTAATCGAAGAAAAATGTGCGGCAGTTAAAGAAAATTATAACGAAGACCAGATAGTTCAGGATATTGTTAATAAGAAACTTGATAAGTTAAAGAATGTTGATATAAAAGTTGCAAAAAGAAGAATTTTTGCATATTTGATGCGCAAAGGTTTTAGTCCGGAAATTGTTTCTGATTTTTTAAGTAACATGAATAAAGAAAGTTAAAAAATGAAACAAGTAAAAA
>CAYQXW010000148.1:0-4695 GCA_964421615.1 uncultured Planctomycetales bacterium | reverse complement strand
AAAGCCGTCCCTCCGTCATATAAAGAAGCATTGCTTACATCTAACCCCGTCAACTCACAAATTACAGTTTGATATTCATAAATCGATTGCAGCCACCCCTGAGAACACTCTGGCTGATAAGGAGTATAAGCAGTATAAAATTCTGATCGGCTAGTTATAGCATCTACAGCCGCAGGAATAAAATGGTCATAAAATCCTGCACCCACAAAATTTGTCAACTCCACTGCATTCTTAGAAGCGAGTTTTTTTAAATGCTGCGTAACTTCAAACTCTGATTTTCCCTCAGGAAGATTAAAAGATTTTGGCCTTAAAGATTTTGGAATATCACGGAAAAGATCATCAATAGAGCTAACGCCTATTGTATGAAGCATCTCTTTTACATCTTCTTTTGTATGTGCAATATACGGCATTTAGGATAATCCTTCTACATATTTCTTATAATCCTGGGCAGTCATCAAATTTTTTTTCTCCGCCTCATCTTTAATTTCAATACTAAAAAAAAATCCTTTTTCATACGGATACTGATTTACTAATTCCGGATGCGTTGATAATTCAGAGTTAACAGATAAAACTGTTCCAGAAAGAGGAGAAAAAACATCTGAAGCCGCTTTTACAGATTCAACAGTAGCACAAAATTTAAACTGATCGACTTTAGCGGCAACTTTAGGAAGATCAATAAAAGTAATATCTCCTAACGAATGCTGAGCATAATCAGAAATTCCAATTATAGCTTTCTTTCCTTCAATCTTCACCCACTCATGTTCTTTTGTATATAATAAATTCTCTCTAATATCCATAAATGCCTCCTTATATTCTTGCCGTACCTTTAGTATAAAAAGGTAATTGTGTTGCTTTTACAGGAATTTCAATATTTCCCTCTTTAATCAATAAATCTTCGCCTAGAGAAATTTCCTTAGAAACATATCCCATTCCAATTCCTACCTGTAAACTAGGAGAAAAAGAACCACTAGTTACAATTCCAATTTTTTCTTGTGCTTTATAAATCCCGAACCCATGGCGAGGAGCTCGCCTTAAAGTACTTACAAAATAAACCAAATTTTCTCTCGTTGCATTAGGATTCAGTAAGAACTGTTTCCCAATAAAATCTTTTTTTAAATCCACAAATCGATCATATCCTGCTTCATGCGGATTATGTTTTTTATCTAAATCCTGCCCGTATAAAGGATATCCCATTTCTAACCTTAAGGTATCGCGTGCACCAAGACCAGCGGGCTTAACTTGAGGATTTTCTAATAAAGTTTTCCACAAAGCAACAACTTTCTCATTAGAAATATATATTTCAAATCCTAATTCTCCTGTATATCCAGTACGGCTAATAATAACTTTTTCGTCTAACAACGTAAACTTAGCAAACCTGTAATACTCTAATTTTTCAATTTCAGATCCGACTAATTTTTTTAATACTTCTAAAGATTGCGGGCCTTGAATATCAATTTTTCCCATAGAATTAGAAATATTCTGTAAGCTGAATTTGCCTTTTAATTCTGCCCTCAAATGTTTTTCGTCTTCCTGTGTCGTCGCAGCATTCACAACCAACATCCAAGAATTTTTATCTAATCTATACACAACTAAATCATCAATTATCCCTGCATTTTCATTAAGCATAAAACCATATCGACAAGATCCCACTACCATAGAAGTTATTCTTTGAGTAATAATTCGATCTAAACCAGAAAGAACTGCATCTCCCTCAATAATAAACTCTCCCATATGGCAAATATCAAAAATACTCACTTGCTTTCTGGTATACTCATGTTCATTAATAATGCCTTCATACTGGATAGGCATAAGCCATCCGCCAAACGGTAACATCTTAGCATTTAGCTTTAAATGTTCTTGATATAAAGGAGTTTTTAATAAAGAATTACTTTCTGCTGTTTCCATTATTTTATTTTAACCTTATTATTTTTGATAGATTTTGATAGGAAAGTTTAATTAAGAACATTTATAATATATCATAACTTTTAAAATTTTTCTATATGAAAATAAAAAAAGAGCAGATTCTTTTAGAATCCGCTCTTTTGTCTAAAACTTATTTTAAAAAATTATTTTTCTTCTTGTTTTCTGCTTTCAAATTCTTTAATCATATTATGAGATAGCTTAGAAACATTAGATATCTTCTCGCCTATACCATCAATAGCCTTTTTAATATCCTGAGAATAAGGACGGATTTTACTTGCTTCCTGTTGCGAACGTGTAGCCAGTTTTTTAACTTCATCAGCAACAACTGCAAAACCTCTTCCGCTCTCACCAGCTCTGGCAGCCTCTATTGCTGCATTAAGCGCCAAAAGATTAGTTTGATTTGCAATATCAGAAATAGCTTTAACAATTTCTTTAAATTTATCTATTGTCTGTGACGCACTAGTTGCTTCCGTAATCAAAAGAGCAGATTCTTTACTTTGTTTTTCCGCTAAACGCATCATATCTTCGGATAAATCTGCTAAAGAAGCTAAGTAATCATTCTTTTTCTTAGTAGCTTTCTGATTCTGCTCAAGCTGTGAGGAAAGAAAATGGTGACAATTATCTGGTTTATTCAAACCATTAAAAATTGCCTTTGCCATATCCTCACAATTACCATATCCACAGGCAGAACAATTATAAATATCAGCATCAGAATGCTTATTCATAGTTGCATAAACTTTTCTTAAATCGCTTGAATTAGGCTCAACCGCAGTATCATTTTCTGAAAGATCCTGATAATGTCTCCCATATAATCCTGGTTCCCAATATTTATTAATAGCTTTAGCTAACTGCCCAGATGTTTTTTTAGCACCAAGCATTGATTTTGCTTTATACCTCTCTTGCATCTCTTTATTTCTTTTTTCAATCAAACTTTCCACTTCATCCAAATGTTTATCTTTAGTCAATGTTGCCGTTCCACCATTACATCCCATATCGCAATTCAAACAATCAATAATTAACGGTGCTTTTTTTTCGCGAATCATCGGTTCTAAATCCTTAAGATACTCATAAATAATATGCGGGCCTTCAATTTTACGGGTTTTTTCGAAAATTCCTGGAACTTCTCTTTCGGCAGTACGCATCAATCCACCTGGAGTGGAAAAAAGAACCGCTCTTTCTGCAGGAGGATTATCATAATCAACAGCTGGATAATCCTGTAAATTAATTCCATGTTCTTTAAAATAATTATCTAAAGAAACATAAGTAACATTATAATCGCCTAAACCTGTCTCCTCAAATTCTCTTTTTTTAGCAAAACACGGAGAAATAACAACAGTTTTATGATGAGCATATTGCGGATAATATCTTTTTACCATTTTAATAGTATGCAACATGGGACTATCTGCCGGTGCAAGATAAGGTAATAATTCAGGTTTATATATTTCAATATAAGAAACAATTGCCGGACAAGGTTGAGCAATAACTGTCGGTGGTTTATTTTTAGTCACATGGTCTAAATAAGTTTTAACAGTCAGCTCTGCACCAAAGCTAACATCAAAATTGGCCTGAACGCCTAAAGACTTTAACCAACCATTAAGGTTTAAATATAAGTTAGGGAAATTAGCAGCAACAGCTGGAGCAACAATCGAAACTATTTTTTCTCCACTATGCACAGCATGAAGAAAATCTTCAAAATCATCTACACCAAATCGTGCTCCATGAGTACAAGCTTTAATGCAACTGCCACAACCAATGCAAAGCTCTGGCTTTAAGGTTACATGATCACCACTGCCATCATTACACATTTTTACAGGACATGCTGTAATACAAGCATGGCAGTTAACGCATTTTTCTTTATCAACTTCAACAACTTTAGACAGTTTGATAGCCATTAAGTGCCTCCCCCAAGAAAACACTCTACTTATGATTAATAAATTCCCCCAGCTTCAAAAAATTTTATCGGCTACGATATAAAAAACTTTAGCTTGGGCTAATTATTAACAACAAAATCTAAAGAAGAAATAGCTTCTTGAAATTGAGGATCAATGCTTATAGATTTTTCCTCTTGAAGCCGAAAAACATTGGCAATACATAAAAGAATATTTTGGCTGCTTTGTTGCAGATAACCAGAAGAATAAGAATTATCTAAAAAATAGCTAACCTTACTTGAGGCAGGTAAAATATTTACGTTTATTAATTTATTAAATGAATCTATTTCTTGAGTAAGTTCGTTAAAATTTATTGGAGAAGATTTCATAAAAGACTGGTTTGGTTTTACTGCTGAATTATTTTTAAAAAATAATTTTCTAAAATCAACACCTCCCTTATCTCCCCCATCAGACTTAAAATCAAATACTTCTAAAGGCAAAACCAACCTTGCTTCAACAGATTGAGTATCCTTTGCTCGCATTATTCCAGGATACTGGGCAAATTGACGATTATTAAAAAGTTTTTTATTAATATTGCCTAATATTTTTTCAGTCATTTTACGAAATACACCTTGCCCACCTTCATAAGGAGACTTGAAATCAAAACTCATTTTATATTTTTCTAAATTTATTTTATCCTCTGAATCAAAAAAACCATTATTAGAAATCCTTATTTCCAAACCTTTTATATCTTTTTCAATATCAATGATCTTATAATTTATTTTTATTTCCGGGATAAAATTTTTATCAATATTACGCATTTTATAAATTATTCCATCATACGCATTATCTAATAATTCCGACAGAAAAAATGGCATATTATATCCAGAATAACTTTCTCCCG
>CAYQXW010000147.1:0-4735 GCA_964421615.1 uncultured Planctomycetales bacterium | reverse complement strand
TTTTTTAAAATTTGTTGATCCATTATTAATAGGAAGAGAAGAAATTAGAGGAATTCAGTGGATTCCTAAGGTATTGGATGATCAGCGGTTAGAATTTGAACAAAAAAATCAAATTGAATTTCCAGGGATTTATATAAAAAGTAAAAATAAAAATGGTACGTGGCAGTCTGCGCAAAGTAAAAAACAATATTTTCCTATACTTTATGTTGATCCTTTAAATGAAGGAAATAATAAAGATGTTTTAGGTTTTGATTTAGATAGTGATAAAGTAAGGCAAGATACTTTAAATAGGGCGATTATTACTGGAGAAGTTGTAAGTACAGGCCCTGTTGTTTTTGTTCAGAATAAAGAAAAAGGTTTTGTTCTTTTTCTGCCTGTATATGAGGGAAAAAAATCTAATGGTATAGTAAAGGGTTTTATTTGTGGGGTGTTTAGAAATAATGAGGTTTTTAAGAAAATAATTGAACCTACTCAAGCAATTGGATTAGGTTTTGATTTATTGGATGTTACTGGTAATAAAAAAGAACTTATTTATAAATGGCAAGCGCGGTTAAGAAAAGAAAAAAATCTATTTGATTTTTTATTGCCTAATTTCCCAGACTATTATAAAGAATTTGTTTTTGCGCAAAGAAAGTGGGGGATATTATTTTATCCTAATCTTGCTTATTTGTCGCGGTATAGTAGTATTGTTTACTGGTATTTTATTCCAGTTGGAATTTTATTAACAATTTTTGTGTGTATTTATGTTTATTTCATTAATGCTCAAAAAATAAATTTAGAAAAAGAAATTAAAAAACGTGTTGAAGAGTTGAAAGAAAGCGAAGAAAAATTTAAATCTTTCTTTGATGCTTCTAGTGAACCAATTTTATTGCTAGATGAAAATTATCATTTTTTAGATTGTAATGATGCTGCAATTAAAATTTTAAAAGCAAAAAGTAAGAAAGATATAATCGGGTTGAGTCCAGAAGATCTTTCTGCAGATAAACAAATTGAAGATATCTCGCCTGTTGAAAAAGTTAAAAAGGTTGTAGATAATACCTTTAAAAAGGGAAGTGATAAATTTGAATGGGTGCATAAATGTTTTGATGGTAATAACGTTATTGTTGAGGTTTCTTTAACTTCAATAAAAATAAAAGAAAAAAAATTAATATTAGCTTTTTGGCGAGATGTTACTAATAGAAAATTATTGGAGCAGGAGTTGAGAATTTCTTATGCTCAGTTGGAAGATAAGGTTAAAGATCGTACTGCAGAATTACAACATGTTAATTCTATACTAGGGCAAGAAGTTATGATGCGTAGGGCAACTGAAGATCAGTTGAGGTTATCTGCGCGGGAATGGAAGCGTACTTTTGATTCTGTCCCGGATTATATTTTTATTCTTGATAATGAGTCTAAAGTTGTTTTAGCCAATAAAGCTTTGATAGATTTATTTGGAGGAGATAAAGAAAAAGTTATTGGGAAAAGGTGTTATGAGCTTATGCATAAAACTAATACTCATTGGATGACTTGTCCCTTAGGAAAAACAAAGATTGAACGAAAATCTCACACGGAAGAAGTTAATGATTCTAATTTAGGAATGCCACTTTTAGTAACGACATCTCCTATATTCGATGAGAATGGTGAGTTTAGTGGTATTGTACATATTGCAAAGGATATATCTTCATATAAAAAGACTCAAAAAGAACTTCAAGATGCGATTGATGTTAAATCTAGATTTATTTCTATGGCTTCTCATGAATTGAGAACACCTTTAACTGCAATAAAAGAGAGTATTAATATTGTTAGTGAAGATGCAAATGCAGTTTTAAATACGGAACAGAAAGATTTCCTTAATGTCGCATCACGTAATATTGATAGGTTGGCTCGGTTAATTAATGATATTTTGGATTTTCAGAAATTGCAATCAGATAAAGTGGATTTAAACCTTAAAGAGTATAATATCAATGAGATTATTTCTGAGGTAAAAAGTACAATGATGAAAATAGCCAAGGATAAAGGTTTAGGTTTGCTTTTTGCCAGTGACGAAAGTTTGCCTTTAGTTTTTCTGGATAAGGATAAAATTACTCAAGTTTTGACTAATTTAATTAATAATGCAGTAAAATTTACAGAAAATGGGAGTGTTATTCTTTCTGTTAAACGAGATAATAATACTGTTGTTGTCAGTGTTACTGATACTGGTCCGGGTATTAAGCAGTCAGATGTAGATAAATTGTTCCAGCAATTTGTTCAGCTTGGAGTGACAGATCAAAAAAGAAAGCCTGGTGGAACAGGATTGGGATTAGCAATTTCTAAGCAGATAGTTGAATTGCATAAAGGTAAAATTTGGATTGAGTCTGAATTAGGGAAAGGATCAACTTTTAGTTTTCTTCTTCCTATAGAAGAAAGGAGAAAATAGGTGGCTAAAAAAATTATGATTGTTGATGATGAACCGGATATCTTGAAAGTTACGGTTTATAGGTTAAAAAAAGCAGGGTTTGATGTTGTTATTTCTGAAGATGGTAATAAAGCTTTGGATTTAGTGCGTAAAGAAATTCCGGATCTTGTTTTGTTAGATTTAAACCTGCCGGGGATTACAGGAGATATTATTTGTAAATATATGAAGGATGATGAACATTTAAAGCATATTCCTGTTCTTTTTCTTACCGCTAGTGTGGGAACGACTAATGAACAGATTCTAAAAGATTCAAAAGCTCAAGGTCTTATTACTAAACCTTTTGATAACGAAGATTTATTGATGCAAATAAATAAATTGCTTGGGTAAATATTACACTAAAGGTTTATTTAAAAAGTTGACTAATTAAAAGTTTGCTGTAGAATAATTAGTAAGAGATGTATTCTATAGATAAGCCAACAAAAAGATTGTTGGTTTTTTTAATTTTCTAGCAGGAGAAAAATATGGGATTAAACGATATTTATTTATCAAGAAAAGGTTATGATAAGATGGTTGAAGAATTGGAATATTTAAAGACGGTAAGGCGTCGTGAGATATCCAAAGCTATTGGTTTAGCACGCGAACATGGTGATATTAGCGAAAACGCTGATTATGATGCTGCTAAAGATGAACAGGGAATGAATGAGAAAAGAATTTCAGAGTTAGAGGATAAGCTAAGCCGGGCTCGTATTCTTGATGATGAAAACATCCCTCATGATGAAATTTTAATTGGGGCAACTGCTAAGTTAAAGGATTTAATTACTGATGAAGAGATATCTTATACTTTAGTTTCTGAAGAAGAAGCAGATTTTGATGCTAATAAGATATCTGTTACCTCTCCAATAGGACAAGGGTTGTTAGGGCATAAAGAGAATGAAGAAATTGCAATTAAAGTTCCAGCTGGAATTTTAAAATATAAAGTAATGAAGATTACGCGAGAATAAATTTATTATTACATGATTAAAACTGTTGGGCTTTATTATTTCTCTGGAACCGGTAACACTAAAATTGTTGTTGATATTTTTTTACAGGATTTACAAAAAAAAGGAGTTCAGCCTGTTTTAATTGATGTTGCAGAGATTGTTAAAAATAAGAATTTAGTTGATCCAACTCAATATGATCTTATTGGTATTGCTTATCCAGTCTATGCATTCAATGCTCCCCGTATAATTGAGCAATTTATAGAAATTTTGCCGCGAAATTTGAAAAAGAAAGTGTTTTTAATCAGAACTGCAGGGGATAATATTTTTAATGCAGGGCATACGGATTTTATTAAAGAAAAACTGAAAAAATTGGATTATGATGTTTTTTGTGAAAAGCTGATCATAATGCCGAGTAATGTTTTTTTTAATTATAATGTTCGTATTGTGAAGCAACTTTATAATGCCGCTGTTAGGAAAATTTCTAATACAGTTGAAGATATTATAGAGCAAAGAACAAAGCTTGATAAAAAATTGAGCTGGTGGAAAAAAATATTTTTTTCTTTTATAAGATCTCAACAGCAGTTAGGATGCAGGTTTTCTAGTTTATGGTTTAAGGTAAATAAAAACTGCAATTTATGTGGAAAATGTATCAGGCAGTGCCCGCAAGAGAATTTATTTGTAGTAAATAAAAAGGTTAGAAGTAGAAATAATTGCTTGGCGTGTATGCGGTGTGTTTACGGGTGCCCTCAAAAAGCTTTTGAAGGCAAGTTGTGGGGAAAATTGCTTATTATAAAAGAAGGTTATTTGAATATAAATAATATTATAAGTAATTCGAATATTAAAGTAGATTATATAAATGAAAGTACTAAAGGTTTTTTTGCGCATTACTTAAAATATTTAAAAGAAGATTAATATGGATGATCGTATCTGCCCGCATTGTAAGAAACCGATTTATGATGAAGATGCTTTATTGTGCTTGTATTGCGGAAAAAGTTTAAGTGGGGCAAATAAGTATTTTATGCCGCAAGCTATAATTATTTTTGTTATTATTATTATTTTGATTGGATTCACTTTGTTTATGATGCGCTAGTTTATAGGTAAATATATATAATAGTAGGGAAGGAGCCCTTTTTTAAAAGGGCTCCTTATTTTTTTTAGCAATATTTTTATACTTGACAATATTTTTATAGTGTGCTATATTTTTATTGTAAACAGCAAAAAGGAGAAAGAATGAATATAGAGCACTATTCGTTGAGAGAAAAAAAACATGCAAGAACAAAAGTAGCATTGCTAAATGCGTTTATTGAAAGATTGAAAACTACCCGGTTTAATAATATATCTATTACTGAAATTTGCAAAAGCGTTGAAGTTTCAGAAGGAA
>CAYQXW010000146.1:0-4763 GCA_964421615.1 uncultured Planctomycetales bacterium | reverse complement strand
GCTACTATCAAAGTATTACGTTTTCTTAACGCCATACAAAAATAAGCAGCTATAATACTTGTGATAAAAAATATCGCCCCCATTTGAAAACTTACAAAGTTTAAAGCAAACATCGTAAAAACACATGCCATTAAAAAAATAAAAGTTAAAATTAAATCACCAAAAAGAATTGTAGCAAGCATAGAAAAAGCAACAAGAGGAGTAAAATACACCGAAATATGGTAATTAATTATTACTTGCAGAACAAAGAAAAAAATTACATATAAAAAAACAGGATAAATTAATTTATAATTCCTTTTAAGCGGGCTATGGTAAAAAAACTTTACAAAAATTATTAAACTAAGCAAGAAAATGGCCAGTAAAAATTTAACTTGCATAATAAAACAAAAAGCAAAAAGAAGCAAAGTACCTATTATAAGTCCTGCATATTTCTTACAAATAAGTAACCTGCTAAAGAAATAATTTAAGAATGTTTTTACTTTACTTTCCAGCTTCTTCATAAGCCAATATAATTTTTTGTACTAATTCATGACGAACAACATCTTCGCCACTAAAAAAATTAAATTTAATACCTTCAATATCTTTTAATATTTCTGTCGCTTGTAGCAACCCAATTGGCTTGCCTTCTGGCAGATCACTCTGCGTAACATCGCCAGTAATTACTGCCTTAGAATCAAAACCTAATCGGGTTAAGAACATCTTCATCTGTTCAACCGTAGCATTCTGCGCTTCATCCAGAATGATAAAAGCTTCATTCAATGTTCTACCTCGCATATAAGCAAGCGGCGCCACTTCAATAATTCCAGTCTCCAAATATTTCTCAATTCTATCAGGCTCCATCATATCATAAATTGCATCGTACATCGGCCTAAGATATGGAGAAATCTTTTCATACATATCACCTGGTAAATATCCCAACGATTCACCAGCCTCTATCGCTGGACGAGTAAGAATTATTCTTCGCACTTCCTGATTTTTTAAAGCTTCTACAGCACAAGCCATCGCCAAATACGTTTTTCCAGTTCCAGCTGGCCCTATTCCAAAAACAATATCGTATTGTTTTATTGCTTCAACATACGCTCTTTGACCTTTAGTCTTAGGCCCAATTGTTTTAGATCCTTGATGCTGATGATTTTGCTGATGCACTACTTTTTGCAAATTTTGGGAATGGTTATTAATATTTTTTCTATCAGTCTTATATGTTTTCATAAAATAAAATAAATCTGTCCGTGAAAAGCTGTTTTTTTCATGTAAAATATTCTGCAATAAACTATCAATAAAAACTTTTGCTTTAACTACATTTTCTTTAGTGCCATTGATATTTAAAAAATCTTCCCGCAGAGTTATTTTTACGGCTAAATCCTTTTCAAGATTTTTTAAATTTTCATCTCGAGGTCCAAGTAAAACCTGCGCTTGATCAATGCTGCCTAATCTAATGCTTTGTTCCATTATATATAAAATCCATTTATTTAAACTTTTTTATTCCAATTCCTAATTCCGTCAATTGTTTTGGATTAACTTCTGATGGAGCACTAGTTAACGGACAAAAAGCTTTTTGAGTTTTAGGAAACGCTATAACTTCTCTAATACTATCAACGCCTGCAATTAAAGTTAAAAGCCTATCAACACCAAAAGCAAAACCACCATGCGGCGGAGCTCCATATTGAAATGCTTCTAACAAAAATCCAAATCGTTTCTGCGCTTCTTCTTTATCTATCCCGATAATATCAAAAATTTTAGCCTGCATTTTCTGATCATGGATTCTAATAGATCCAGATCCGATTTCTGTTCCATTTAAAACTAAATCATAAGAACGAGATCTTATTTTTGATAAATCATTACCTTCTAGCATCGATATGTCATCTTTATGACATGAAGTAAAAGGATGATGCTCACTTTCCCATCTTTTTTCTTCATCATTAAATTTGAACATTGGGAAATCTACTACCCATAAAAAAGCATACTCAGAACCAAATTCTTTACGTAAATCCGGTTTATCTGAATTATATTTACTCATACAATCAGCATATTTCATTCTAGGAAACGGTGTTTTTAATTCTACACCTTTTAACTCCATAAAAATCATTTTCATTATTTCTTCAAATAAACTATATAAATCTTCTTCGTCTAAAAAAGACATCTCTAAATCTAATTGGGTAAATTCTGGTTGACGATCAGCTCTCAAATCTTCATCTCTAAAACATTTAGCAATCTGATAATATCTATCGATACCACTAACCATTAGAATCTGTTTAAATAATTGAGGAGACTGCGGAAGAGCAAAAAACTCCCCAGGACTAACTCTTGATGGAACTAAATAATCTCGTGCACCTTCTGGAGTAGACTTAGTTAAAATCGGGGTTTCACATTCAATAAAATCCTTACTATTTAAAAAATTTCTTAAAACTTTATACATTTTATGCCTTAGTATAAAGTTATTATAAACATTATTTCTTCTTAAATCCAAATAACGATATTTTAATCTCATCTCTTCTGTAACATCTAAATCTTCACGAATTTCAAAAGGAGGAGTTAAACTGGAATTTAAAATTTCACATTTAGTTACTAAAAGTTCAATTTCACCAGTTGCAAGTTTAGGATTAACATTACCTGCAGGACGCGCATTAACTTTTCCTGTAACTTGAATAACAAATTCACTTCTTAACTCAACTGCTTTTTTATAATCTTCCCCGCAATCGCGTGGTATAAAAACTATTTGGGTTAATCCATATCTATCTCTTAAATCCACAAAAATTAATTTTCCATGATCACGGCGAGTTCCCACCCATCCGCATAAAGTTACTTCTTGGCCTGCATTTGATTTATTCAACTGTCCACAAGTATGTGTTCGAAGCATTTGATCTCCTTTATCTATATTCCCAACTTATTTTTTAAATAATTAACTAAATTATCCAAACTAACTTTTTCCTGACTACTATCCGACATGTTTTTTACTGTTGCACAAGAATCTTTTAATTCATCATCCCCAACCATTATTACAAATTTTGATTTTAAATCATTTGCCCTACGCATTGCTGATTTAATTGACCTATTCTCATAATCAGTCTCAGCACAAATATTATTACTTCTCAAATTATCTAAAATTGCTATTGATTGCTTTTTCGCATTATCTCCCAAAGCTATCAAATAAATTCTATTTAAATCTGCAGATTCCACTAAACTTTCTTCCATAGCTAATAGTAACCGCTCAAAACCAAAAGCAAAACCAATAGCACCACTAGAATTCCCACCAATTTCGCCAACTAACCCATCATATCGACCACCAGCACCAAGAGCATCCTGCTGCGTTCCTAAATTATGATGTTTGATTTCAAAAACAGTACGATTATAGTAATCAAGACCACGTACTAAACTTGAAGAAACTTGATATTCAATCCCTAAACTATTTAAACCATCTTTTACAAAATTAAAATGGTTAGTGCAATCTCCACATAAAAAACTATCCGCAAGATTCAAAGATTTGACTACTTGCTGGCATGAATCATTCTTACAATCTAAAATTCTTAAAATATTACGGTTAAACCTATCTTTACAATCTAAACATAACGATTCTAATTTACCTGATAAACCGTTTCTTAACGCTTCATTAAGATTTTTTTTATCATCAGCGCAACCTAAACTATTAATAACAATTTTATATCCTTTAATATTTAATGCTTTTAACAATCTATCTGCTAAAGCAATAACTTCAACATCAATCTGAGGACCATAACTACCAATAGCCTCACAACCTATCTGGTGAAATTGACGTAATCTTCCCTTTTGAGGTCTTTCCATACGAAACATAGGCCCCATATAATAAAGCTTTAAAAAACCATTAATTTTATCTAGATTATTTTCAACATAGGCTCTAACTACAGATGCAGTCGCTTCAGGTCGTAAAACAAATGTTTCATCTTCTTTTTTAATTAAAAACATTTGTTTTTGTACTATCTCAGTAGCTTCACCTAATGACCGATTAAACAAGGTTACATCTTCGATTAAAGGAGGGCGTATTTCCGCAAATCCGTATAATTTAAAGATTTTTCTACTAATACTCTCTATATTCTGCCATAAATTCACTTCATCTGGCAAAATGTCTCTTGTTCCAGCAACTCTTTTAAACATTTTTCTTATTTAATATCATGTTTCATTTCCAAGCCTGGCTTGAAAACGACAACTTTTCTTGGCGGAACTGGTACAACTTGTCCTGTACGAGGATTTCTTCCAGTGCGGCTTTTTCTTTCTTTAATTTTAAATACTCCAAAATTACGAAGCTCAATCTTTTCGCCTCTAACTAAAGCTTCTACCATATAATCAAAAACTTTTTGCACAACTTTTTTAACATCAGTCTGTTTTAAGTTTGTATCGTCCGATACTTTCAAAATAATATCTTTTTTGGTCATTTCTCCCTCCACATATTTAAAAAAATTTTTGCAACTCTAATATAGCCAAAAACTTAGAGTAATTACAATTTTGAATATATCATAAAAAAAAGTAAGGGTCAAGAAAAAAATCCATAGTTAAAAGTTACATCGTTAAACTTAACCTATTGTGACCAAGCAAGTTCTCAATATCATTAACTATATTTTCATTAACACTCACAAACAAATCTTGCCCAACGACAATCTGCACTTTAGTTTTATTCGCAGAATCCATATTTAAATAAACAGGAGTATTTCCAGGAGAACTCCTTAAGATATCTTTTAAACTTTCAAAAATATTTTCCTTATTTCTCTCCTTCTCATTATTTCTTACAAAGC
>CAYQXW010000145.1:0-4780 GCA_964421615.1 uncultured Planctomycetales bacterium | reverse complement strand
ATTAACTCTTAACGCGGCTTTTTTTGCTTGCATAGAATTAGCTTTCTGAATTGAACTAAGCAAAAAAGAAATCATATCTTTATTCATATCAATAAATTCAAAACCCATACGATAAATAGGTTTTCCAGCTCTTTTTTCTTCTCTTAAATAAAGATTTTTAGCTTTACCCTGAAGTTGGACATTATGTATAGTCGTAACCAAATTAAAATTAAAGGTATTACCCTCAATATCAAACTTTTCTGAACCATAAATTCCTAAACCACCATAACTCACATTAATAGCTTCAAAATGACAATTATATTTTGTACCATTTTCATTTACCAAATAAACTTCTCCATTAACAGTATATCTTGTATACTTTCTTTTATCTGATAACATTTTTCCTCTTAATTTTTAAAATGCTCTTCAATAACAAAAATTATATCCGAGTTTGTCGCTACTAAAGGTTGCACTTTACATTTAGTAAATAATTCAATTTCTTTAATAACTTCTGTAGCTAAAGGATTTGCCATAGCAAGCGTAATACAATCACCTATTTTATCTATCGGCACAACTTTAAATTTTTTTAGTAAATTATATGGTATTATTTTAGTTATATCTAATTCAATATGGTAATTTTTAATTGGAACAAAAGGAAACTGATATTGATGTATAAAAGCCTGAGCAATATCTTCTTCTTTTGCTAATCCTAACTCTATTAATAATTCTCCCAAGAATGAACTCTCTACACGATTATCTTGTAAATTTAAGGCATCATCTAATTGTTTTTCATTAATAATACCCCAATCAATTAGTAACTCCCCTAATCTTTTACTTCTTATACGCTTTTTTGCATTAGCAAAATTAACCATTCTTGTCCTTTCTAAAAGCTATTAAATACTTTGCCAAACTATTTAATAGTAATAGTAACATATATTTATCTATTTTTCAAGGTAACCAGAGATTTTTTTAATTACAAAATAAAACAGCCCAAAATAGTATATTTTGGGCCATAAAATAAACGTATCAATAATTAATTACGTATTTTAATAAATCTATTTAACTCTCGTTTCGCTTCAACTGTTTTCTTAAAAAAAGCTACCCCCATCCTATATTCATTCTCATTAATCGCAGAAATAGAACGAACATCAGCATCAATACGCAATAATCGAATATTAGGAATATTTAAGTTAATATTATCCTTATTAACATCTAAAGAAAATTTAACCATTAATTCAGCATTTTTAGGTATAAAATGATCCGTAATTAACGCCATCCCACCTTCACCAATATCTATTGTTTTTGCTTCTATCTGCTTACCATCAAACAATATATGTAAAAAAGAAGGATACTCAACACTAAAACGAACAGGCATATCCACTTTCATTCTAGAATTTCGTCTCCTATTAAAATAATTTAACTTCTCTTTTAGCATTACCATTTTTATCACTCCAAAATAAAAAATAAAAACCACTTCACAAAAAAGTAACTACTTTTTTGATCCGTGGCTTGCCGCAGAAAGCGGCATACTGGCCAACCTATTAGGCCAGGTATAATTTCCCGACCTATTAGGTCGGGTTTGACGCATTTTGTCACAGAAAACAATCAAACTTATTTTTTCTCTGACAAGTGAAATATAACTGATCTTTTAGTAAATTTCAAGTTTTTATAAAAATTTTTTTTAACTTATAACAAATCTAATTGTTTCTTAACTTTCAATTCTTCGGAGATCCCCAAAGTTTTATATAAATTTAACGCAAGTTCAAAATAATAATGACTTTTATTTTTATCCATTTTTTTCTTATAGTAAACTCCGAAATTATAATAAAGATTAGCTAAATCAACAGGAGAATTAAAATCGTTATATAATTCTTGAGCATTTTTAAGATATTTATACGCTTTTTCGAAATCTTCTATATCCAAATAAAGTTCCGCTATCATATTGTAATCACTTGCTATATTAGGAATATTCCTATGTTTTAAATCAATTTCTAACCCTTTAAAATAACAATCTAAAGCTAAACCGTAACTTTTTTCAAAAAGATATATTTCTCCCAAATTAAAATAACAATCACTTAATTCATCATCTTCCTTAATATTTTTAAATAAATTTAATCTTTTAGTATAAAAATCTTTAGCCGTCACTAGATCATTTTTGTTAGTAAACAACAACCCTAAATCAAAATAGTCACAAGCTAAATTATATCGATATTGAAAAGAAAAACTATGATCCCTATTAATCTCAGCACTACGCGTAAGCAATTCTAACGCCTTATTATCATCTTGTTTATCCATATACAAAACTGCTTGTTTTCTCAAGCTAATAGCTAAATTCATATTATCTTTATTTTTTTCACTAATATCTTTTGCTTTAATATAGAATTCCATTGCTTTTAGATAATCACCCAATTTATGATAAATCCATCCTATTTTCAAATAAGTAGAAGCAACTTCAATAAAATTTCTTCTTTTTTCACTAAATACAGCATAATCAAAATAATATTTAACCGCTTCCTCATTTTTTCCACTTCTTTCATATGCTAAAGCAATTGAAGGATAAAATTTAAATTTTAAATAATTTGAATTTTCTTTTTTTATTAGTGTTATAACTTTTTTATTATCTCCTTTTCTTAGTAATTTTTCTATTTGCAATTCTAATATAAAATTTCTAGGATTAAACACTACAACAGCAATAAATAAAATTAAAATAAAAAAAACAAATAAAAATAACTTTTTAACCTTCTTTTTACGAAACCTTATACTTTTGTTTAGAAACAAATATTTATAATTAGGATCACCATATAAAACATAACTAGCCCAATGCAAACAGCCTAACCCATATTTTTCTATAAACTCAAGCCTGCTCAACCTAATACTGCTGCCCACACTATTACCCTGCAATAAAAACTTATAAAAACTTTGGGCAAAGATATTGGCGGATTTGTCTTCTACACTTACAATACTTCCAATATAATGGTTAACACCCGAAAAAATAAAAGACTGCGCAATACCAAATACAATCTTTTGATAATCTTTTTTTGGAATACTAGTTGAAATTGTGGCTGAAAAACATCCATTAGAAAAAACTAATGTAGGCAAACAATTATCCTCAGCTAAACTTTGAATATCCCGGCAATTAAAAATTCCATCCTTTAAAACCCAACCTGTATCCTTAAAATCTACTGAATTATACTCACAATGACCAGAATAATGAATAAAGTCGTATTCACAAATATTTTTAGCCACAAATAACTTATTTATTGCTACCGATTTAAAATCTACATCAATATTTCTATCTTTATGAATAATAAATTTTTTGATACTTTCTCCTTCAATCTGTGTTTGTTCTAAATCTCCAGTAGGATTAGATAATATCAAAAATTTAAAGCTATCTTTTAAAACTCTTTGCTTCAATAAAGCATGCGTATCCTTAGTCTTAACAATTCTCCCCATGTTAAATTTCAAACATAAAAACTGTTTTCCATCAAATAACACTTCCCAAGGAATAAAAACTAACTCTTTATCTAAAGAAATAATTAAATCATATTCCGTACTATTAAGTAAAAATTCTTTTATGGGTTTTGGAATAAGTTTAGACCAAAAAAGAAAAGATGTTTTTTGAAAATTTTCATCAAACTCAGTTTTTTTATCGCTTAAAAAGGGATGGTTAAAAAAAGCATTTAATTCTGAAGTTAATTGTTCAATTTCCTGAAAAGAAACAGGAGAAAAATTGCTTATCTGAACAGTTCGAGTGAACTGATTATTATCAGCAAAACTAAAAAATATTTTATTTTCTATAAAACTTACATCTAATACTATAGTTTTCTCCTTAATTATGAAAACTCAAACCAATAGACCCAAATTCTTGATTTAATTTCATTATTTTAATTCTGTATTGTTTAATTTCTAAATTATCAAAATATGCTTTACCATCCTTAACAACATAGGATTCTAACTCTTTACTATTTAAAAATAACCCCACTCTTAAATCATCACTAATTTTCTTACTTTTAACATTAGTAAACTCAATTAAAGCACTAAAAAATTGATCTTTTTTATGTTCAATTCTTACTTTTATATTGATACTTGATATCTTTTTATAGAAAATTATGTAGTCTTTTAATTGTTTATCTTTATTTCTCAAAACAATAAAATCGCTCTGCTTATTACCTAAAACATATTCTAAATTAGAATTTATAACTTCAAAAATTCCTTTTTTAAATCTTAGTGAAATATCTACTAATTCTCCCAAACTTTCATTTATTGTTTTCTTTATCTGAGACAATAAATTTTCAGAGAATTTAGCTTTATTAGGCAAAGCCTTTGCAATAGCAATTAATTTACTCTTGCATTCTCTGCAAAATATAACATGCTCCATAAAAGATTTTTTATCATGCAAAGAAAGTTTTTTATCGATAAATAAAGCAAAAACTTCTTCACTCGGATGAACTCCTTGTTTTTCTAAAAAGTTATCTTTTTTCCAAATATCATAAACTTTTCTAAATAGTCTTTCCAAAACTACTCCGTTATAACATCAAAAATAAAACCTTTTTTCTTAAAACAATGCCTTAATCTATTTAATATCCTGGATTTTCTCATATCAACAGCTGCCCTAGAAATACCTAAAATTAATTTTATCTCATTTAAAGAAAGCATTTTATCTAAAATAAATTCTAAAAAATACTTATCTTCAACATCTAAAACTTCAACACAATCTTTTAAATGAAACAATTTTTCATCAACAATAATTTTTTCTTTAGCCAATTCTTTTTGGCACTCCATAGAATCATTTAAAGAAATC
>CAYQXW010000144.1:0-4802 GCA_964421615.1 uncultured Planctomycetales bacterium | reverse complement strand
GTTTCTTTAGACGGATAATATTTATACTCAACTTTTAACCCCGGCAAAACTTTCTTTAATCCCTCAATAGCTGGTTCAGGATAACAAGTTCGGCATTTTTCTGGCAAAATTACTTTTAAATTAACCGGAACTGCTGGTTTAAAAACACAAATTGCATTAAGATTTCCAGGATTCTGACAAACTCCAACATTATCATCTTTTTTACATTGATAATCACTAAAACAAAACGGAACAATTTTTGATACTTCCTTATCATCAGCTATTTCATTGGAAACTCTAATCTCTTGAGTTTTATAATCTTTAATTTTTTTATCTTCCATTAAAAAAGATGCTTTTACTAATCTTCTCGCTTGAAAACCTGGTCTCAAAAGAATAGTTTTACCAATTTTAGTAGCTATCTCTTCTTTAAGTCTGCTTCCACCCGAAATCAGAATATCTATATCAGAAGCTAACTTTAATAATTCAACATCGCTATTTTCTCCCATCTGACTTAAAACAACAATAACATCTGCTCCCTGTTGCCTAACAAACTGTATAATCTGAGAAACACTGCGGAAAGGATCATTGAAACCAATACCTTCTGTTTTTTCAGGAACACTCATTTTTGTAATACCAATAATCCCAAATTTTATCCCTGCTAATTCTTTTATAACAAAAGGTTTAATCTTTTTAGAAACTAAACTACTGCTAATAATATTTAATCCTGAATTAACTACATTATCTTCAAAAAATTTTCTTCCATAATTAAATTCATTTTCTCCAATATTCACAGCATCATATTCCATCAACTTCATTGCTTGAATATTAATCAAAGCTCTTTTTTGGTCTAACTCCATACTTTGAACATATTGATCAAAAGTTCCTCCGGATAAAAAAGCTCCAGAATCTAAAAGCAAAACATTTTTTTCCTTAGATCTTATCTGTTTTATCAATGAAGCTCTTCTTGCCACTCCGCCATCAGGTTGAATAGGACACCCACAATGATAAAGCATAGAATGAGATTCACCAGTAAAAAGAACTGTTACCTCTTGTGCAAATAACACAGAAGCCGCCGAAAAAAATATAGCTAAAAAGAAAAAAATCTTTTTCATATTTTATCCTTTTATTTTAGAGCTTTATCAACTTAACTGCTAAAATATTTTCTAGTTTTTTAATTTGTTCTAAAATTTCATTTGATATTGGACTATCCACGTTCATAATACTTACTGCAATTCCTCCTGGATCTTTTCTTCCAAAAACTAAAGCAGCAATATTAATATTATTTTTACCGACTAAACTAGCCATACTTCCAATAAACCCAGGTTTATCCCAGTTTTTCATCACAACCAAATTTCCTACTGGAGAAGCTTCTACATAATAATCATCGATTTTTACAATTCGCGGTTCGCGATTAGCAGATAAAGTAGCAGATACTGATCTTGTTTCTTTATCAGATTTAATCGTTACAGTAACTAAATTTACAAATTCATCAATATTAGTAGATTTTGTTTCTTTTATTTGAATTCCACGGCTGTTTGCTAAAGGAATCGCATTAATAAAATTCACAGTTTCTTTTAACACTGGAGAAAGCATACCGCGTACAATTGCCATAGATAATGAAGTTGTATCATACTTAGCAATATCTCCTACAAAAGCAACTTCCAATTCACTAACACGTCCTTCAATTAACTGGCTAGTAAAATTACCTAACTTTTCAGACATTACAATGTAAGGCTGTAAAATTCTATATAACTCACTATCAATACTTGGATAATTTGCAGCATTACGAATTCCTTTACCAAGTAAAAAATCTTTAACACATTCTGCAATTTCAATTGCGACATTCACCTGAGCTTCTTCTGTAGAAGCACCTAAATGGCAACTTACAATTACATTATCTAATTTTAAAAGTTCATTATCCGCTGCCGGAGGTTCAGTTTCAAAAACATCTAAACCTGCAGCTGCAACTTTTCCGTCTTTCAAAGCTTTAATCAAAGCCTGCTCATCAATAATTCCGCCACGAGCACAATTTATAACACGTACACCTTTTTTCATAATTTCAAACTGTTTATCTGAAATCATATGATTAGTTTCTTCTGTCAAAGGAACACGTACTGTAATAAAATCTGCATTTTTTAATAATTCATCAAGTTCGACAACTTCAATTCCTAATCTTGCGGCAACTTCTTTTGATAAAAAAGGATCAAACCCTAATATTTTCATTCCAAAAGATTGTGCGCGGCGAGCAACTTCTCGTCCAATTCTACCTAAACCAACAATACCTAAAGTTTTTTTGTAAAGTTCAACCCCCATAAATTTAGAACGTTTCCATTCACCTTTTTTGGTTGAACTATTCGCTTGAGGAATACTTCTAGCCATAGATAAAAGCATGCTTAAAGAATGTTCACAAGTAGAAATAGTATTTCCAGCTGGCGCATTCATAACTACAATACCTTTTTCTGTAGCAGCCGGTAAATCTACATTATCTAATCCAACTCCAGCTCTACCAATAACTTTAAGCTTTCCTGCAGCATCAATTAAATCTTTATTAGCTTTAGTCGCACTTCGTATGACTAACGCATCATATTCACCAATAACAGCTTTAATTTCTTCTGGCTTCATTCCGCTTTTAACATCAACTTGAAAATCTTTTACATCTCTTAGTATTTTTAATCCTTCTTCCGATAAGGAATCACTCACTAATATTTTATACATTTCTACTCCTTTGCTATTTGCATTTAAATAAAGTTTTTGAGTCATTATTATACATCAGATTACTTTATTAAAGCAAGCAAAAATCTTAAATAATTTTAAAATTATCTACAGTATATAAAAATAAAGAAGACAGCTTGATTAAGCTGTCTTCTTTATTTAAACTATTTTAATAGTTTAGCTCAAAAAAACCTTTTGTGCAGCTGCAACTCCTGCTCCAAGATTAAATTTATATCCCATCTGAGCTAAAACTTTCTCTAAACATGAAATACCGGTAATAATATCAAATTCACCGATATACCCCATATGTGCAAATCTGAAAATTTTACCCTTCATTTCAGACTGCCCACCAGCAATTGTAACTCCATATGTATCACGCATAACTTTAACTAACTTTTCTCCATCAACTCCAGCTGGAACTTTTACAGCTGTCACAACATCAGAAGCAGCACTTGCGAATAGTTCAAGTCCCAAAGCTTTCATCGCTTCTCTTGTTGCTTGCGCCATCTTGTTATGCCATTTGAAAATATTTTCCAACCCTTCAGCTTTAATAATTTTTATTACTTCATTTAACGCAATAATGATCCCAATCGCTGGAGTCCAAGCTGTATCGGTACTTGCATAAGCTTTTTTCGCAGCTTTTAAATCAAAATAATATTTTGGACACTTAGAAGTTTCACTTAATTTCCAAGCTTTTGGACTAACTGAAATAAATCCTAACCCTGGTGGAAGCATTAAACCTTTCTGTGAACCAGAAACAACTACATCACAAAACCATTCGTCAGTTTTTAAATCAATAGCACCTAAACCACTAATTGCATCAACAACTAATATAGCATCAGTATCTTTTACAACTTCTCCGATAGATTTTACATCTGGAGCTGCACCTGTAGAAGTTTCACATAAAGTAATAAATACTGCTTTTACTTTTCCTTTATTCGCATCAAGTCTTGCTTTAATATCTTTGGCAGTTACAGCCTTACCCCATTCTACTTTAATAACATCACAATTAATACCATAAGCCTGGCCTATTTCAGTCCATCTCTCACCAAACTTTCCAGCCTCTACAGTAATAATTGTATCTCCTGGAGATAAAAAATTAATAATCGCAGATTCCATTCCACCTGTTCCAGATGAAGCTAAAATAAAAACTTCATTCTTAGTTTGGAATATATATTTCAATCCTTCATGCGCCTCTTTCAAAATAGCTTGAAATTGCGGAGTACGATGATGGATAATAGGACGAGATAACGACTCACAAACTTCCGGTGGAAGCGGTGTCGGTCCAGGAGTTAATAAATAATTTTTTTTCATGTAGTTTTCCTTGTTTTTAAAAATTAAACATTATTTTTTATTGCTGATAAAAACTTCATCAACCAAACCATAATCCTTTGATTCCTGCGCTGACATAAAATAATCACGGTCTGTATCTTTTTCAATACGTTCAATTGTTTGACCGGTATGAGAAGATAGTATCTGATTAAGTTTTTCACGCAACTTCAAAATTTCTTTCGCTTGAATAGATATATCAGAAGCTGCCCCCTGCGCTCCTCCCCAAGGCTGATGTATCATCACCCTTGAATTCGGAAGAGAAAAACGTTTACCGCGAGTTCCTGCACAAAGTAAAATTGCTCCCATACTTGCAGCTTGCCCAACACAATATGTCGCAATAGCCGGTTTTATGAATTGCATTGTATCATAAATTGCAAGACCAGCAGTAACAGAACCACCAGGAGAATTGATATAAAGATTTATATCTTTATTACTATCTTCCATCTGTAAAAATAACATCTGGGCGATAACTAAATTTGCCACATTATCATCAATCGCTGTACCCAAAAAAATTATTCTATCCTTAAGCAATCGAGAATATATATCATACGATCTCTCAAAACCTTTTGGATTCTGCTCTACAACCATTGGAATTAACATTGACATTTTTCCCTCCGTGTTGGGTTAGTTTATAAAATTACTTAACCTGCCAATTTGCATTTTTATAAATAAATTCCATAACTTGTCTTGGCATATTATCATCTAAAGCTATTGCTTCTTTTTCTGCAATAGCGCTTAAAGTCATATAAATCTTTACCTGACTTTGTGCTTGCGGTTCA
>CAYQXW010000143.1:0-4805 GCA_964421615.1 uncultured Planctomycetales bacterium | reverse complement strand
GTTGCTGGTTTAAAGTTAAACATCCCTGCCAAAAAATTTCCAGGAAAACTTCTCACAGAAATATTGTAATCTTTCACTGCTTCATTATAACGCATTCTTTCAACAGCAATCCGATTTTCTGTACCAGCTAATTCATCCATAAGTTTTAAAAAAGACTGGTCAGCTTTTAAAGTAGGATAATTTTCTACAACCATTAGTAATCTAGATAACGCTGAATCAATCGTACCTGCAGCTTTTACCTTATCATCAACAGTATTTGCTTTAGCCCACTGCGAACGTGCATTGGAAATATCCTCAAAAACATTTTTTTCATGTGCCGCATAACCTTTAACAGAGTTTACTAAATTTGGGATTAAATCATTACGACGTTGCAATTGATTATCCACCTGCGCCCATTGAGCAGTAATATTTTCATGTTTATTAACTAACCCATTATAAATTCCAATAATCGGGGTAATAATTATAAAAGCTAATACTATTAGCACTCCAATAACAATTAAAAAATTTTTCATTTCTTCCTCCTTAAAATTAATATTTAAAATCCACCCCCAGCACCGCCACCTCCACCACGTCCACCGCCAAATCCGCCAAACCCCCCACCACCTCCGCAACCACCACCAAATCCTCCACCCCTCCCACCATAAGAACCAAATCCGCCACTAGTCCAAGAATCATCAAAATAACCTTTATGTTTATAAAATAGCAAATTAAAAAATACTAAAATCACAACTATTATTAAAAAAGCCAGAATTTGGCTCTGTTCACTTTTATCTTTTTTTTCTAAGTTCCCTACCGCTTCAATTTTAACCTTGGCATCTTTCGCTATAATACTGGCAATAACACTAACTCCCTGATACAAACCTTGCGCATAATTACCTTGCTTAAAAAACGGCACCATATAATTTCTACCAACATCACCACAAACACCATCAGGCAGAATTCCCTCAACTCCATATCCAGTTTCAATACGCCAACGCCGTTCCTTAACTGCCAATAAAACTAAAACACCATTATCTTTACCTTTCTTCCCGATTTTCCAATTATCTAAAATTACTCTGGCATAAGCAATCTCATCATAAGGAGCTATAGAAGAAATTGTTACTACTGCAATTTCAGCAGTAGTTTTGCTTTCCACTTCTTGAATCAAAGAAGTTAGTTTTTCTTTAGTTGGCGCATCAATAATTTTAGCAAAATCATTCACCCAACCTTCATAATTAGGAACAGTTTGAGTAAACCCAAGTACAGGTAAAACCAAAAACAAAAGTATCAGTAATAATTTACGCATAGATTATAATTTATCCACAATATTTACAATCAACTCCAAATCTTTTACAAAACCAACAAACAATTCTTCAACTTCTTTTTTACTTAATTTAATCTGCTTATTTTTTGCCGCTAAAACTTTCTCCCATAATAAACTATCAATTTTAAATTCTTGCGCTAAAAATTTTATCACATCAGACTTTAAATAAGCAACTGTTTGTCCCTTAAGCCTTAAAACATTACGTAAAATGTATAAGCTTGAAGAAAAAGTCAGGAATAACAAACCACTTAACATTAGAATTTTATTGCTCGATATTAAATAAGCTTGTTTTAATTTTATAAGCTTTGCTTTAAGCTCATGCTCACACTGAAATCTTAAATTACGCTGATCAATTTGAATATCTTTTAAAATATCATTCCCGTAAACTAAAAAATAATTATCTTTCATATCTAAAAACTCAATCGGAAAAATATCTAAAGAACTCTCTATATACTCCTGAGTCAAGAATAAAGCTGAAATCATTTTAAACTTAGACACTAACATTGTTGATTTTTTTATTTCCTGCAAATCTGTACTTTTAAGAACAACAAGTAAATTAAGATTAGAACTTTTATCGGCAAACTCACCATTTACAGCACTACCATAAAGAGTAACTGATAATAACTGGTCTTGATAAATATCTTGTAGCTTTTCCAAGAATTCCTGTATGATTTTTTTATATCTATTGTCGAGCTTTAAATTCTCCATTACATCCTCCAAATTTATACTTAAATTCTAATCAAAATGTTTTCATATTATGTTCTACTACCTCAATACACTCATTTTGAAAAACTAAATCTGAAATAATTCGTTCTATAGTATCAACTCCATACCATTTGTATTTTACTATTTCTCTTACTCCAGCATTAGTAAGAATCACAATTTTTGAGCCTTCATCCATCCAACGCTCACCAACACCTCTAGTAGGCAGTGTTCCAAAATAAGTATCATCTATTTTAGGAGGATATTTTATTATTTTTTTAATACTTTTTATTTCAATTTCTTTACTTTTTAAAAAACCTGGTAAGAAAATTTTATCATCAGCTACAATTATTTTTAAAAAAATTTTGAATAAAAACAATAAGAACAATAAAAAAATTACCTTACGACTGAAACCTTTTCCCCTAATTCAATCGCTTTTTGTTTAATCTCTTTTAATTTAATAATCTCTCCAGACTCGCCTGCATTTGGCACCATTAAAGATGCAAACTTCATTCCACTATATTCTGCAGTTAACCTAAAAGGTTTTTCCAACACATCAAGTCCGATATCTTCAAACGCACTACCTAAAACTACCATAGTTTTACCTTTTAATGGGGTTTGCATAGTTTTCGCCTGATTATCCCATTTATAAAGTGAAAACATCCGGTCCATAATAAGTTTTATCTGCGCACTGGCAGAATAAAAATAAAGCGGAGTAGCAAAAACAATGACATCTACATCAGCCATTTTTTTTAAAACTAACTTAGCATCATCATTAATAACACATTCATATTCAATAAGCTTCTGACAAGCTCGACAAGAAGTACACCCATTAGATTTATATTTTAAAAAAGCTGCGTGGACAACTTCAACCTGTGCTTTATTGGATAGAACTCCTTCTTTAAACCAGTCTACAAGCGCAGCAGTATTTCCATCTTTTTTTGGGCTACCAGAAATTATTAGAATATTTTTAGGCATACTTATCCCCCTAATAGAAAAGAGTTACAATTAAAAATTGTAACTCTTCCATAAAATATGTCAACTTATAACTTAACACTAACCTGTAAAACCTAATTTCTTGTTTTCTTTAATCCAAACCAATGACTAGTTTTATTAGCAAAATTCACTAGACTTAGCATTATCGGAACTTCTGTAAGCACCCCAACCACAGTAACTAGCGCAGCACCACTCTTTAATCCAAATAGAGCAATTGCCACAGCTACCGATAATTCAAAGAAGTTACTCGCACCAATCATTGCCGCAGGAGAAGCAATATTATGAGCTAAATTCCATTTCTTAGACCAGAAATAACCTATAAAAAAAATAAAGTAAGTTTGAATTGTTAAAGGCACAGCAATTAGTAATATATGAATAGGATTTCCAAGTATAATATTGCCTTGAAAAGCAAAAAGAATAATTAAAGTTAATAATAAACCAAAAATCGTCACTGGCTTGAGCACTTTTAAAAACACGTTTTCAAACCAATCCATACCTTTTTTCTTTAATAAATATACTCTAGAAATATACCCCCCTAAAAGTGGAATCACAACAAAGAAAACAGTAGAATAAATTAACGTATCATACGGCACAGTAATTTGATTAACTCCCAATAAAAATTTAACTATAGGTACAAATGCAACTAATATTACCAAATCATTTACTGCTACCTGAACTAAAGTATAAGCTGGATCTCCCTTAGTTAAATAACTCCAGACAAAAACCATAGCCGTACAAGGAGCAGCCCCCAAAAGTATAGCTCCAGCAATATATTCTTTGGCTAAAGCCGGATTTATAAAAGCGCTGAATATATATTTAAAAAATATTGCAGCAAACACCGCCATAGTAAACGGTTTAATCAACCAATTTACAACTAATGTTACTACCAATCCTTTAGGCTTTTTTCCAGCTTTTACAATACTAGAAAAATCAATCTGAACCATCATCGGATAAATCATTAACCAGATAAGTATAGCAACTGGAATATTTACCTGAGACACTTCCATCTTACTTAAAAAATTTACTCCTGCAGGAAATATTTTTCCAATAATTACCCCAGCACAAATACAAAGAATAACCCATAAAGAAAGATACCTCTCGAAAAATGGAAGCTTTACACTTTTATTAGTTTCAGACATTAACAATTTCCTTTCTATTGCTTTAGATGCTTACTCTCTTAAAAGAATTTAAAAATATAGATACCGGTATAATAAAAACCAACTAAAATAAAAATAATCCCTGTCAGTTTACTCATAATAAACTCTGCTCTTCTTAAAACAATAACTGTAGAACTTAAAAGTTTAACTCCTAATGCAACCAAAACAGCAAAAATTAGTACTGGCAATCCAGTACCAATACCATAAATAAACGGTAAACTCAATCCAATCTTACTATTTAAAGCAAGCGGAATTAAACTTCCAAAAAATAAAGCTGCTGATACTGGACAAATAACTAAAGCAAATAAAAAACCTAAAACAAATGCTCCTACTACTCCAGATTTAGCTAATTTTACCTGATACTCTTCCGAAATACTTATTTTAGAAAATTTAAACTTCAATAGATCCATTAAAAATAAACCAACAACAATTAAAATCGGACCGAACAACTTATTCATATACTTCTGTAAAAAATTAGCCAGAATTGGAACACTTACAAAAGAAAAAACAATTATAAACCCCAAAATGCCATAAGCCAACATCCGTCCTAAAGTATAAAAAACTGAAGATAAAAAAACCGATTTAGGATGTATAATTTTTTTCGATAAAAAAGAAATTGCCGCAATATTTGTCGCCAAAGGACAAGG
>CAYQXW010000142.1:0-4821 GCA_964421615.1 uncultured Planctomycetales bacterium | reverse complement strand
AAGGCTAGAAACCAATAATTCTTTTAACTTTTTCTTTATTCCGGCTAATTCTTGCTGTTTATTATCACTCATTGAATTTATTCTCCTTTGCTTACCTATATATAATACATTTTTTTATGGAATTTTTCAAGCAACAAATTTATTTTAGCATAAAAAAACAAGACGGCAAATCTTTAAAAAACTTGCCGTCTTTAATATAAACTTTTATTTATTTTTTAGTAAAAGCAAAAAATAAGCTAGATAATCCCAACAAAATCATAATAACATAAATCCAAGTAAGCATACGAGCTTCTTTATCTTCTTTTAAAAGCTTAAATAAACTAATATTACTTGCCATAATTCCCCCTTTATTTTGTTTTCTTTCTATTGTTAACAAAAACACAATACCCTGAGAACAAAATCGCTAACAATAAAACTCCTAATTGTTCTACCCCTTTAATCATATAGATCCCCTTTAAATATTAATTTTCGAAACAATTGCCTCACTGACTTTTTTACGTCTTAATTTACGAATTGTCACACTTAGCATATCCTTCTCGAAAGTATCCGTACCTTTTAAATCAACACCAGCAATTTGACAACACCAATCCGCAAATTTTAAATTATTATCAAAAGATTTAAAAACATCTTCACCTAAAACTTCCTTTAACCTTCCTATAGATACTCCTCCACCAACTAGCCATCCTTTTCCAAAAACATTTATACAATTAGGCAATTTATCAAATTCATCCTCAATATCCCCTACTAATTCTTCAATTATATCTTCCAATGTAACCATCCCTAAATCTATCTGCTTTGTCTTATCTTTTACCAAAACAATATGTTGTTTTTCCTGAATCATTATCTCCAAAACTTGCGCAATAGCCGCATCATCATCTACAATCCTAATAGGACGCATAATTCCTTTCACTGTGGGCTCTGATGGATTGATATGCAACGCGGCAATTATATCTTTAAAATTCAGATAACCTTTTACTATGGAATTTTCGCGAACTAAAAAACGGGTATGCATATCTAAATGCGCAAGAACCAAAGCTTTCTCTAAAGAAGCATCTAAAGGAACACTTACAACTTCAGAAATAGGAATAACTATTTCCTTAATCTTACGGTAAGAAAACCCTGCAGCTGATAATACAATTTTTTCTTCTCTAGCCCCAATAAGTTTGTCTTCTCTAGCCATACTAGCAGCAATTAAAAGTTCATCAATTTGCTTAACACTAGAAATTTTATTTTTTAACCCAAAAACACTTGTTAGCAGATTAATTATATTTTTAACAAGACTTTCGAGAAAACGAATAACTGGCTCAATAAAAATAAAAATTATTTTCATAAACGGAGAAAGGAATAAACAAACAAATTCTTTATTATTGATAGCTATAGTTTTAGGTATAAGCTCTGCAAAAATAATTGTTAACGCACTTAAAGGAAGTACAACAAAAATAATACCCAAAAAATCCGCCCAAAATTTCAATATACCTAAACGCTCAATAAAAAACGGCACTAATTTTTCGGAAATATTAAAACCACCTGTTGCAGCAGCAATAGCACCAACTAAAGTAATACCAACCTGCACTACAGCTAAACTCGCTTCCATATTCTCTTTCATAAACAAAGCATCTTTAGCGGTTTTACTTTTCTGATTCACTAAGAATTGCAACCTAACACGTGGAATAGAAGCTAAAGCCATCTCATACGCCGCAAAAACAGCGTTTAGAAGCATCATCAAACCAATTATGATTAACGAATAAAAAAAACTCATTTTTTATCTTTAGGAGTTATATTTCCTTTAATTATCACGTAAGCAAAAAATATTAAAACTCCTACAGATAAAAAATAAACTGGCCAATCCGAAGCAAAATTACCTGTCATACAATCTCCTTAATTTATGAATCAGTTCAAGTAAACAACATCACCTTTATGATATAATGATAAAAAAGCTAACATATAATCTTTTAAATGCCGTGTAATAAGAAAATTATTTTTCACATGTTCTCTTCCATTTTCACCTAATTTTTTAGAATATTCAGGACTACTTAAAAGCTGTTTTATCGCAAATGCTGCCCCATCAACTGAATAACAAAGCAATCCGGAATACTTATGTTTAATTTGTAAAGAAATCCCACCGACATCAGTAGCAACCACCGGTTTTGATTTCCATAAAGCTTCCGTAACAGTTAACCCAAACCCCTCTTTAAGAGATTTTTGCACAATTACATCAGAAGCCCTTTGTAACGCATTCACCTCAATATCGTTTTGCGGCAACAACAAAATATGTATATCCCTATCTTTCTTCGCAAGCATCTGAATATCCTGATAAACCTCAAAACCTTCAGGATCATCCACAGCAGTTCCACCAGCCAAAATTAACTGGCAATCAACATATTTTTTTACCAACATAAACGCTTGGATAACACCTACAGGATCCTTTAACCGATCAAACCTAGAAATTTGTGTAACAATAGGTTTATCTTTTTTAATTCCATATTTCTCCAAAACAGAACTTATTATATCCGCAGGTAAATCTTTATTTTTATCGCTTAACGGGTCAATAGAAGGAGCAATCAAATACTGCGGAATATCTAATCGCTGAGCAAAATTCGGAGCAGAAAAAACTGCAGCATCATATTTTAATATAAACTCCTTCAAAAATTTCCAAACTTTTTGATTAGGGTTTGAAACATCAATATGACACCGCCATAACCATTTATTATTTTGTTTTTTATTGATCAAAACTATTGGTTGAGGATCATGTACAAAAACTACATCCCCATAGATATTCATCTCCTGAATATTTTTATAACTATTAGACATAAAAACATCAAAATCATCTTGTGTGATTTCAACATTTTTACCGTGTAAAGCATTGTGAAACTTTTTAGTCACATTAAAAAATTTTTCACCACCTTTAATTACATCCCAGCTAGCATCAATTCCCAGCTGCTGTAATAACGGAATCATCCTATTCAGGATTTCTGCAACTCCGCCTCCTACAGCTGTAGAGTTAATATTCTGAATTTTTTTACCTTGTAACTTTGAAGCTAATAATTTCAAATCATCAATAAAAGATTTACCTACTATCGGAATATAATCATTAATATTCACCATATGACATTTCCTCTTTTATTAGTTTAATTAATTTCAAACGCAAGTCTTCCAAAGTAAAAGTATATGGATCTAACCTAGAAATCTGCAAAGCTAGTTCTTTTCTACCCAAAGAATCTTCAATCCATAATGAAAAATCATTACTCGCTTTTTCTAAACGCAATCTTGCCTCAAACATATGATAATAAATAGAATCAATAGTAATTTGCTTCAAAACATTTAAAAACTCTTCTAAATTCCATGCAGTATAAACAGTCGGAATAACAAAACTGATGGATTTATTAAAATGAAAAACCTCATTTTCTTTAGCAAATTTTATCCGGGATAAAGGATTATCCCTTATATATTCTTCTAAAATATTAACAATTTCCTCTCTTAAACTCCGGATGTTCGCAAACCTAACTGTATCAATACTTGCTAACCTTTCTCCTAGTTCATCTTCTCCTAATACTTCTTTTACCCAGTAAGCAAAATCATTTGGGGGTTCTGGAGAAAGAAAATGATGCTGTTGTAAAAACCTATGCGTATGATGATAAATACTCGAACCAGGAACACTTTTAATAAGCTCTAAAAATTGAAATAAATTAGCAGCTCTCAACCCAGTAAGCTCAGTCAAATTAAGTCGGGTAAAAAATTTAAATTCGGATTTAGCCTGCATCATAAATACTCCTGTTTTAAATTATTTATACCAGTTAAAAATTCATAAACCTGCTGAGTATCTTTTAAGTAATATTGAGCATAAGATTTATGTTTATACCCAACACTTACAGTCAACCCCCGTTGATTTAACTCCTTAAACATATCTTCGTCTGTTTTATCATCGCCCAAACATATAAAAATACCTTTTTTTTCCCAATCTTTACAACTACGAATCAAACATCTCACAGCCTTACCTTTATTCCATACAAAAGAAGGGCTAATCTCTAAAACTTTTTTGCCTTCACGGATTTGAATAATCTTATCTAAAACAAAATTATGCAGTAGCTCATAAACAGTTTTTTTTAAGACTATTTGCTGTTGTACTGCCACATTCCTGTAATGAACAGATAAAATTACTTTTTTATCTTCAATATAAACACCGTGAAAACATTCAAGATTATGCGTTAATATATTGTTAACAATCCCTATATTTTTTTTAAATTCCATTATTTTTTTCAGTTCTTTTTTTTCTAAACATTTATTGATGCTAGCCATTTCAAAACCATGGTTACCTATATAAAACAACTTACTCAATCCTATTCTTTTTTTTAAATCTCCAAGACTTCTTCCACTTACAATTACAACTTTTACTTTCTTATTAAAACTTAACTCTTTTAGAACTTCTCTTAAAGTTTCAGATAAATTGGCCTTTAAAGGATCATTCACAATAGGAGTAAGCGTCCCATCATAATCTAAAAATAAAACAACTAAATTACCCTTAATTACTCTTGCCAACTTATTCCAATATTCGAGTAAATATTTCATTTTAAAATTTCTTTATTGCTGAAAGTTCAGTAATAATATTTCCCGCCCAGCGGTAAACATTATTCTCTTTAATAATCTGCTGCATACTTAACATACGCCTCTTTTTTTCTTTGTCATCCAGATTCAGAGCAAAATGTATGCTTTCTGCAAATTCCTCAATAGCATAAGGATTAATTAAAACAGCATCTTTTAATTCTCTAGCAGCTCCTGTAAATTTACTCAAAATTAAAAAACCATTATGGTGCAAATTAGAAA
>CAYQXW010000141.1:0-4912 GCA_964421615.1 uncultured Planctomycetales bacterium | reverse complement strand
CCTTTTTGATTAAAAATAACATGGCCAACATCATTATTGTCTACATCAATGCCAATAATACGGTTATCTAGACTGTAAATTTTATCTAACTGGTTATGTCCAAAATAAACTCCATTCACATCTAAGTTTGCTAAAAAATTATCTATCAGTTTTTCATCTGTTAATTTATCCAACCAACTATTCTCCCTAGACATAAACAAAGGTTCGCTTTCAACAAAAAGAGCTTTAATTCTTTCTTGTTCAATAAGATCTGGAGACATTGGGTCTTGAATAGCTTGAAGATTATCTAATTCTGCTTGGAATTTGTTTAAATCATCGCGCGTTATTACAGGATTACCTTTACTATCAACAGGAATACCAGCATGAACATGTAAAAAATTTAAATTATCTATATAAAAAAATTTAGAATTATTAAAAATCCAAAGGGCTAAATCTTTTAACTGTTGAGATTTAAATTCTCGAATAACAGTATTGCCTCCAAAAAATTTCCAGTTTAGTAACTTATCTTGATCATGAAGAAGAATAGCTTCAATCATCCAAATATCATGATTACCCAAACAAAAATTTACTTTTACATTAGGATTTGATTGGGCAATCTTTTTTAATTCTATTAATATTTTAAAATTTTTAGCATTTTCCTCACCTCGATCAAAAACATCGCCATGCCCAATAATCTCTACTTTACGCCCTTCAACTACAGCCTGTTTGGCAAATTCTAGAACTCGCTCTAAATCCTCAGCTTTTCCGTGTTTATCCCCAAAACTTAACACCTCACTAAAATTATCATTTTTAATCTTATCTTTAAATTTCTTTAAACTATCCACCCTTTCATTCTTATTAATACCACCATCATTAAACTTATTCACAAAATCCTCAATAGTCAAATTATCATTCTCAAAACATTCCTTAAATATTTTATAGATTCTATCCCATTCTCTTAAACTTTTAACACCAAAATCATTTTTAAAAATTTCTTCTCCTACTTTATAAAAAGTTTCATCAGGATCAAAGTATCTCTCTTTATAATTACTATGATTAAAATGCTGGCCTAGAATAAATTTAGTAGCTGCTAAAATTAACTTCTGTTTTTCTACATTTAAAACTAATTTTTTTAATTCAGAATCGGCATCTCCCATTATAACCGAATTCTTTCCAGTTTCTAATACTACTGGGATCCTAGCAAAAGGAACAATATTGCCATAATCAATCCACCTCAACTTTAATCTTTCACTGTCAAAAATAATATTAGAGAAATTAACAGTATCCCGATTAATTAAAGCATTTTGATATAAGAATTTATGGATTCCAAGAAACTGTTTTAAATACTCAATTTTATCAGTTAAACTTAAAGTTTCTTTACTTAATTTTGTTTTTAAAGTATCCCCTTTAACATATTCATTAATTTCAATAATAACATTCAAATTTTCTTTAATCTGCAAATCAATTAAATCAAATTTATTTATAAATAATTCATTTACTACACTTTTAAATAATTCATGAGATATTTTTAAGTTCTCTTTTAACCTATTCACTTCATTTGATTCTCCTAATGGCACATTAATTTTCACAATAACATCTTTCCCATTTCTCTGGGCTAGAAATGCCGCTCCATCAGCTCCACGAGCTATAAATTTAGTTAGAATTATATCTTTACTTTTTAAATGCTGGGCAACTTTTAAGAAGATTTCCATTGAAAGTATAGTATTATCTAAAACATGTTTACTTAACTCTTGAATAGTTAAATTTTCAATAAAATTAACCTGTGTTTTTCCATCACTAGTATTTTTAAATTGCAAAGGGATTAGTTCTTTTTGTATTATTTCTATTAATAAATCATTCACATTAACGTTCCAGTGTTGCATTAAAGCTTTTAAAATACTGTGATCATTTAAATTATTTAAAATACTCTCATAATTACCTACTTTTAATTCATCTACAATTTTTTGATCAATATGTATATTATTGAAATTGTCACCTAATAATAATGCATTACTATACAGATCATACAAAAATTTATAGCTAGGCATATTAAAAAGCTCTTGAATCCGCATATTTCTTAGAAATTCTTTTCTTACCCCCAAAGTGGGAAAAATTTCTGCCATAGTATGCATTCGTTGTACCAGTATTATTAAATTTTTCTTATCTGAATCTGAAAAAATTAGTTTATTGTCTTTTAAAAATACCTTTAAAATTTTAGTAAATATCTCAAAACTCTTTGGGGAGGAAAATTTACTTTTTGATTTTAAAATCTGTTTTAAAAAATAATCAACAAAATTTTTACTTATATTTGCATTCTCTATAATCAAAGCTAATTCTTTTTCTAACGCTGCATTACTACTTATTTCATCTCCACCATCACTAACTGCCTCGCCATTAACAATTTTTATAGTTTTTCCTAATCCTACTCCTTGAATTCTATCTGAATATACATTTAGCCTTCCAATTAAATCTCCTTTAGCCTCTATTAATCCTTCTGAAGGTTTAATAAACAAAAACACTTTTTCTTCACCACTTCCCTGCTCCCGATCAATCCAAACAGTAAATTTACCAAATTGTTCACCATAAAAAGTTAAAGATTCAGTAAAGTTTCTAAATTTCACAGCTCTTTTATAGTTTTTAACAAAAGTATCATTGAATGGATCTACTAATACAGTTTCGCCATTTTCCAAATATACTTCTACCCAAATATGATGTCCTACGCCATCCATACCTCTGGCTGGGCTACATTTTAATCCAGCTACTTGAGCTAATTTGTAAAACAAAAGTGAATGTTGTAAACATACACCGGTTTGAGACTTAATAAAAGGATCTAAACCAATTTCATCTCCACTTATTGAATCATATATTTTTCCAATATCAATACTTGCGGTCCTTAATCTGGCAGCATAATCAATATTTGATTTTGCAAAAGCTCTCCTAACTAATTTAAAAATTTCTATAGCTTTTGTTTCCTGAGAAAAATTTTTACTATTTACTAAACTATTAACTTGATTAGATAACGAACGTAATATTGAATTATCAGGACGATTTATATCTAAAGAAATCTTTTTAGAATTTGGTGAATATTCAATATGATTTACTACTTTTTTAACATTAAGAGGAATTTTTAAAACTCCATAATCTTCTCCATTTACACTATAATCATAAACTTTAACATTTTTTAAATTTAAATAAACTATTCCTTCTTCAGAAATATTTACAGTCCCATAAGCATTTCCTATATCTTCTGCAACCTCTAACTGCCAGCTAACCTTAGTTCCTGTTTTTGTTGCTTTATCTTGTAAAAACAAATTATAACTATTCTGGGATTTAGTTATTTTAAATGCAAAATGTTCTGGCGCTAAGCCGCTCTCGCCATTAACAAAATAATAATCATTGTTTAATTTTTCCTGACCAACTTTAATTTCTTGCCCTAAAGAAAAATAGCGAATATTCCCTAATAATTCATTATTTTCACCAACTCTTGAGAAATTAACTCTATCTTTTTCATCAACCCAAACTTTATATGAATATTTACCCGCTCCAATAAAAATATGCCCAGTAAAATTTATAGATTTTTGGTTAGAAACGTTATTTCCACCAATAATCGCAATATTCCAATTATCTTCAAGTTTATTCTGAATTTCTTTTTTCTCTTTAACTAAATTTTTAATTTTATTTTTTAACTGCTCAAGCGTTATTTGTCCATTCGCAGAAACTATTGCAGAAATATACTTTTCACCACTCCAACTTTTACGAAAATCTATTGGTAAACTAGTATTTATTTGACTATTTTTTATTTGGTTAAGTAACTCTGCTCCCATAACAATTCCACCGGATACATAACTTCTAATTACCTGGCCGTTTATTGAAGATTTTGCTTCTTTAATATTATATTCACCATCATTAAATGACTTTTTATACGCCTGATAATATGTATTTTTATTCCATGAAACTTTAGAAGTTAAACTTTCAAAATCTTTGCTATATACATTTGATGGATATTTATTTTTAAACCACTGTGCAAGTATCAAAGAATAATAAACTTGTCTAAGAGGTGCATAACGTTTAGCAGAATTTATCTCTTTAGTAAGTTTAGGAATAATTTTTGATTTAAGTAATTTAGAAGAATACTCATTTAATTCTTTAGCTTTTTCATCCTTAAAATTATATTGCTGGCTTCCCTTTAAATAATCATCCTCTAACATAACATTCAATATTGCTTTATAAATAAAGGCGGATTTTCCGTTATCACTAACTATAATTTCACCAGGGACTATCCATGGTCGGTTCAAAGTTGGGATAGAAACAAGCTTAGAACCATATATTTCTTCAGCTTTTTGATATAATTTATCCCAATATTCTTTACCTTCTGGAGTTTTAGGGGAAGTATACTTGGCAGTATCTTTTTTGAGTTGTAAATCTGCTTCAATTAAAATTTTACCAACATCAGTCTTAGCTAATTTTTCATCCATAATTTCATTTATTGCGTCTGGTCTTAAATTAACCCAAAAACTATCATTTGGTAAACTAATTCCTACAAAAAAATACTCTAACAATTGACTAGTAATTTTTTTTAAATTTTCATTATCTAAATTTTTATTATCGCCTTTTTCAATTAATAAATTGTAATCTTTACCCAACTGGTCATAAGCTAACGATCTTAAATGAACAGGACGATATTTATCTACAACTAAGTTTCCTACGGTACTTACAATTCTAGAAGAAATATCAAACTGCCCTACAACTTGACAAAAACCAGTCTGCTGTAGAACTAAACAAAAAATTATTAAAAATGAAATTATTTTTTTTATCATATTTTTATATTTAATATAGAATTTATCAACCTAAATATAAGTATATATAATAAAGTAATTGATTTAAAGGCAGTTAAGTAACATTAATGAAAACGTTTACAAAAAAAATACCCTAC
>CAYQXW010000140.1:0-4938 GCA_964421615.1 uncultured Planctomycetales bacterium | reverse complement strand
CATCATATTTTCGTAAGTAGCATACGCCTGATAAACTTCCAACATCGTAAACTCTGGATTATGTTTAATCGACACACCTTCATTACGAAAACTTCTGTTAATCTCATAAACTCGATCAAGTCCACCGACCAAAAGTCTTTTTAGGAAAAGCTCTGGCGCAATACGTAAAAATAAATCAATATCATACTCATTATGATGAGTCTTAAAAGGCCTTCCAGCAGCTCCTCCAGCAATATCATGCATCATCGGAGTTTCCACCTCTAGAAAACCAGAATTATCCAAACTTTTTCTTACCGCCTGAACAATTTTTGAACGTAAAACAAATACATCCTTAACTTCCTGATTCGCTACCAAATCCAAATATCTCTGACGGTAACGGGTTTCAACATCTTTTAATCCATGCCATTTTTCAGGCAATGGTCTAAGTGATTTTGATAAAACTATAAACTCTTCAACCTTAATCGTAAATTCCCCTGTATGCGTGCGGAACAACTCACCCGTCACACCAATAAAATCAGCAACTTCGATACTGTCTAAAATTTCGAATCTCTCCTTCCCGACAAAATCGGCTTTCATATAAAGTTGGATCTTACCAGTATAATCGCGTAAATCCGCAAAACAAACCTTACCGTGTAAACGTTTAGCCATAATCCGGCCGCAAACAGTTACACGTTGATTTTCCTGAAAATTTTCCACAACTGCCTGAATATCTTGGCGGTTAGGATAAGGTTTATCGTAAACAGGAACACCTTTAGCTTTAAGATTCTCAAGCTTATTACGTCTTTGTTCTATAATTTCATTAATTTCCATAATTCATAATTATATAGTAGAAGACTAGATGTGTCAATCTGATATAGCTAATAGAAATTATTAAGAAAGGCAGGCTTTAGTTATTAATAATATACATTTAATATTATTAGATTTATCTAAAGTATTAAGTTTGATCTTCTCTACACGAAAAACTCCAGGGTCAGAATTTAAATTATAAATAAACTTTATAATACCTTCGATCTTTGACTGCAAACTTACTTCAACCAAATACTCTTTATAAAAATCGTTCTTTTTTGGCGGTTGAGGCTTAACATCAAGCAAAAGGATATCTGATTGCCTAGCAATAGATTCTATCTGATTCAGCATAAAACTTAAATTCTCCTCATCAGATCCTTTATTTTTAAAACTAC
This sequence comes from uncultured Planctomycetales bacterium, assembly GCA_964421615.1. Lineage (GTDB taxonomy): Bacteria > Omnitrophota > Gorgyraeia > Gygaellales > Profunditerraquicolaceae > CAYQXW01. The sequence goes on along the minus strand of CAYQXW010000140.1, from coordinate 3,757 downwards.
TATTATAAGTTAGATACTCTTTTTTAATTACACCTTCCAACTTCATGCTTTCTTCATAACGGTTTAACTGCTGATAACTACCCGCTATTTTATTATCCACACTCTTAAAAGCATGAGTTATAGGTGCTATAATTATTTTTTCTGTTACCACAAATAAAAAAATTATTACAACAATCCCCAACCCGATTTTTTCTTTTTTAGATAAATTTTTAAAATCAATCATAATTCCACCAACCCAACAACTTCAAAATCCACGTATTCACCGTTTTCATCTTTTTTCGTTGAAGTATAAGTAGTTTTTACAGCTTTTAAGAATTCCGACTTCTCCAACTCTGCCACAAAATTAAACACTTCTGCCATATTTACAGCTTTAGCCTTAATAACAATATTATTTTTCCTTTGGATCTCCATATTAGTAATTACAATAGATTCTTTCACCGAAGCCAAAATACTGTTCATTAAAGTTAACCCATCTAATTTAGAATCCAGCCTATCCTTAGCCAACTCAATAACCTTCCCCATCTTATCCACTTGCTTTACATTAGTTTCGACATCAGATATTTTTTTGTGCAATTCTTCCAAATAACTAACTTTTTTAGAATAACTGACAAATAAATTCATGGATACAACCATCAAAATACTTAAAAATAAAAAACCCGTAATCATTAAAACTTTACGCTGCTGTTCAACAAGATATTTAATATGCAGCTCTTTAGTATCTAAATTAAACTTCAATTTTTTAAACAATAATGAAAAACCTAACATTGCAGATATAGAAACAGACTTTATCGTATGTTCTTTAAGAAAATTATTATTTTGTTTAACCTGTAGAAACTTATCATAAATTAAAAATTCAGTAGATATCCCTAATTCATTATCAATGCCTTTCTGATACTCGCAGATATCAGCATATGCTCCAGAAAAAATAATTTTCTCTATCTTAGAATCCTTATTCTCCTGGTTAAAACTTTCTATAGATTTTTTCAACTCAAAAATAAATTTATCTTTAGCATTTATTACATTTTCTTCAAAATTATTCGCGCCAATTAAAATATTCTTCGTAAAAACTATATTTTTATCTTGTACAATCATTAAATCCGTAAAATTAGAATCTATATCCACTATTGCACAAATTTTAGATAACTGCTTGCCAGAAAATTTAAACCAGAACTTTAAAATACCTTCTGAACTAAACCCGACATTAACAACATTAATTCCTATTTTCTGCAGGGCATCAACACGTTCTTTAACTAAACTCGTCCTTGCAATTACCAAAATTATTTTAGAATATCCTTTTTTACTAGAATCAACAACAGAATAGCTGTAAACTATTTCTTCTTTTGTATATGGGGTCTGCTTCCCAACCTGTAATCCAATCATCTCTTCCAACTCTTTGGAATTATCAGACGGAAGTTCTAAAAATCTGGTTGTAACAATATTATGTGGAATAGATAAAACCACATTATCTTTTGATAACTTTAAATCTGAAAATATTTTATTCAAAGTTACTTCTATCGAATCTTTAACTAAGGAAAGCTTAATAAACGTGGCATTAGAAACAAAAATCTTATCAGCTGAACTTTGGCTCTGCCAAACTTTCAACCAATCATTGCCAATCTCAACGATAACTTTAGATTTTTGAAATATGTTCATAATTTATTGATAAAATTTTGCACGTAAGTATTTTATCACAAAATCTCATCTTTATATAAAACTCTCCAGGATTTTATTTTTCCTATCCTGTCAAAAACAAAATAAATATTTACGATCTCTTTCTGCAGTGCCGATTTAATCCAACCAGAGAAATTATTAGACACTACCGTCAGCAGTTGCATTCCAATTAGATTATTAATAGTATTTATCTCTTCGGGAGACAAAACTTCTCTTTTATTTAAAGAATCTGCAATCAAAGTTTCAGATGAGAAAACAATATCATCTTCAGTAGCTTCTTTTGCATCCAAACCCTGGCGATAAATAATAATTTTTTCAACTAACGCATCATTAAACCCAATACATTTTAAAACTTCCCGACTTGCAGTATTAACATTAACTTTGCCTTCCCCATAAATAGTAATTTTATTTTTTAATTGATCATACAATTGCTTATCAAAATTTCTCACCATCAAAACTTCTGCCAAATAATAAAATCCATGCTGTTTCCGATAATCTACAACTGCTTTTACTAAATCTTGAGCTGGCAGCTTATTTAATCCACCCAAAAACTCAAATAAATTACTCAATATATTTTCACTTACCAAAGCAATATTAATTTTACTTTCTTCATCAGTTAAGCCATATCTTAAATCTTTATTATCTAACTTGGAATAAACATCATAAAGGCCATCTTCCATTTTAATTTGCTTAAAAATATTTTCATTCAAATACCATGATTCATTTTTTCCGTCAACCAGGTTTGTTTTATCCGCCCCAACTTCAATCACTGCCCTTTTAAAGCCTGCCTGAGCCAAATAATAAGTTTTCGTCCTATGCATAATCTTATTCAATACCTGCATATTAGGTTGCACATAAGCATTTAGCACTATAACAAAACTAGCAAGCAAAAATAAAATCCAAAGAGCTATCAATAAAATACTGGCTTTATTATTTTTCATAAACTTTTTTCCAATGGAATAAATACAACTCTTTCAACACGAACATCTCTATTATTCTGCTTACTCTTTAAAATTATTTTTACTAATTTTGGTATCCCTTCTTCTTTTCGCCATTCTTTTTTCCATTCATATTTTGCAGAAATTTTATCAATACCGTAATAATTGAATACAACCTGGCCTATAACACCTAAATTAATTTCATTTTTTCTTTCTGAAGTCAAAACAGCTGTTTCTTCTACAAATGGTTCTAACTTTCTATAGAAAATATTATTTTGGCTATAATACGAAATCTTATAAAGCTTTTCCTGTTCATTTAGTTCTGGAAAACTAACCGATTGTTCATCACCTGTAAATCCCACAGCATCAGTAAAAAAAGTATTTACTAAATCCTGCTCTATTTTCTCCACAGCTATCAGCATTTTACTTCTTACTTGGTCTTCTAATTTAATCCGGTTATAAGACCTTATTCCAATAGAAAAAATAGAAAGCAACGCTAATCCCAAAACACTAGTAATAACACCAGCAACTAATAATTCAATTAAAGTAAAAGCTTTCTTATTCTTTTTTTCGGACATAGGTCAATATACTAAATTCTCTTTTTTCTAAATCTTTTTTATTAAACACTACAAACCGGCTTTGCTCAAACAAATCAGTTACAGCAGATATTCTATCTATCCTCCAGGAAAAATCTTTAAATTCTCCTTCAAAATCACCGGTTAATTTTACTCCATCGTCACCAACACCATACAATTCAACATCCACTAATTTATTTTTCAATAAACAAACACTGTCTTGATACTTTCTAGTAACATCCAAAGCATTAACTAATTGCTTATATCCATGCAATAACCCCACGATTCCGACGGATAATACAATCACTGTTACTAAAACCTCAGTCAACGTAAATGCTTTTATTTTTTTAAGGTTCAATTGCAACTCCATATTTAAGTTTATTGAAATGTCTGTCCGATATTAAATATCGGCAATAGCATAGCAAACACAATAAAACCAACAATCGATCCTATAAATAAAATTAATAGCGGCTCAAGTAAAGAGGTAAGATAATCTATCGCACTTTGGGTTTCTTTTTCGTAGAAAACAGATATTTGCGCAAGACCATTGTCGATCCTTCCGCTTTCTTCTCC
>CAYQXW010000139.1:0-4971 GCA_964421615.1 uncultured Planctomycetales bacterium | reverse complement strand
CATTTTCCCCTCTAGGATTAGGAAAAGTTTATAAATATTTCATATCCTAATTTATATTCTAATTAAAATTTAGAAAAAATCAATAATATATTATTATTTTATTTTTCCAAAAAAGTATATATAATATAGCTTATTATTTTAAAAAATCAAGGAGAAATTATGAAAAAAATTATAATAGCTGTTTTTTTGACAATCGGTGTTGTTGGCTGGGGGATGTATGTTTATGAAAGTAATTCCCAAAAATTACTAAAAAAACAAATTGAGACGGATATTCTTAAAGATGCAGAATATCTGTGGAATAAACATATTTCTATTCGTGAAGAAGTGGAAAGCAAGAAAAAGGCGCGTGATTTTATGGCCCAGGAAAAATTTATTTCGGATATGAAGAATACTTTTGTTTTAGAAGTAGAAGATATGAAGAATCAGACGAATGCTTCAATGTGGCGGTTGGAAGAAACAGTTAATACTAAACTATCAGATATTACACAAAAAAGCGTATTACTGGAAAAACAAGTTGAAGAGTATAAGATGCAAATAACCAAGTTAATTGCTAAACAAGATGAGCAAAAATTAAAATTAGCTGATTTAGAAAATAAAATCGTAGAGAATACGCAAAGTATTCAAAGGGATAATAATAAGATAGTAGAATCTTTAAAGAAAAATTATGATAACCTTTTGGAGAGGCAACAGTCTTATGAAGAAAAATTGCAGACCTATAAAGAAAAGATTTCTGAGTATTCTACAAAACAAAAAGATTATGATAAGCAGATAAAAGATTATAAGAGAAAAATCAAAGAACTTAGTGATAATAATGATGCAAAAACTAATCAATCAAGTGGCCAAAGTAAATAAGATTCAGTATTGTTTGTCAAAAAAAGTTTTGGTTATATAATATAGTCTAGAAGTTTTTAGTCTATTTTGGGCCAAATATGATTGAAACCAATATTCCTACCATAATTCCTATTTTAAACCAAAACTTGAACATCTTGATTTTTTCTCAGGATGTTTATAATGGTGATATTTTTAAACAACAGTTAGATTTTCTTTCGCATAATAGTTATAAAATTAAGCTTATTTTTAATTTTGAAGAAGCGCTTAATTATTTGAAAAGTAATAACGTTGATATCTTTTTTGTTGAAGATTTATATAATTGCCAGAAAGTTTGCGAAGCATTTACTGATTTGCCAGTCGTGGCTGTTGTCACTGAGCAGGAGTTGGAAAATCATCAGGATTTAATTAATAAAATTTCTAAAGGTTATCTTATTAAGGGTAAAACAGATTTAGCGTTGATTAATAATACAATTTTTTATGCAATTGAACGCAAACGCATGGAAGATGTTTTATATAATGTCCGCAGCCAGCTAGAAAAAAATATCCGTGAACGTATCGATGAAAACAATAAACTTCAAAATGAAATATTAGAGCATCGGAAAACTGAGAGTAATCTTGTAGAGAGTGAAGAAAGGCTGCGTACAGTTTTAGAAGTCGTTAATGATGGAATTTCTTTTAGCGATGAAAAAGGTTTTTTCTTTCTTTATAATTCAGCAATGGAGAGACTGACAGGATATTCTATGCAGGAAGCGAATACCTGCGCTGATTTTAGCCGGTTGATTTATCCTAACGATGAAGATTGGAAAATTGCTATTTCTGGGATTGCAGATCTTATTTTTAGGGGAGCTACTCGGGAAGTTGAATCTAAAATTGTAACAAAACAAGGAACAGTGAGGTATGTTTTAATATTTTCTTCTTTAGTTGATTATAATAAAAGAAAAATGTTCCTGAGTGTTTATAGAGATATTACTGAGAGAAAGAAGTATGAAGAAGAGTTAAAAAAAGCGAGCCTTACTTTAGAGCAGAAAGTCAAAGAACGTACCCAAGAGTTGGAAGATATTAATCTGGCTTTAAAAGATGAGATTATTGAACGTATTGGGGCGCAAAAAAAATTACAGGATAGTGAGTCTAGGTATAGGCTTCTTGCAGAAAATGTAAGCGATGTTGTTTGGCTTATGAATATGAATTTTCGCTGGCTTTATATAAGTCCATCTATCTTTAATCTTTTAGGTTATTCTCCGGCGGAAGCCAAGACTAAAAAGATGGAAGATCTATTAACCTTATCATCTAACGAACAAATCCAGAATTTAATAAAAGAAGATTTGCTTTTAAGTAAAGACCTTATGCGTTCTAGAGTTTTTGAATTTGAGTGTTTAAGAAAAGACGGCACTACTGTTTGGGTTGAGACTAAAACAAATGTTATTTATAATGAGCAGGGCCAGCCTTTTAGGATAATGGGCGTTACTCGGGATATTTCTCAGAGTAAAAAATCAATGAGTAAGTTAGTCGAATCTTTAGAAGAAAAAGAAGTCTTATTGAAAGAGATCCATCATCGGGTGAAAAATAATCTGCAGATTATTTCCAGCCTTTTAAATTTGCAGGCGCTAAAGTTGCAGAATGATTCATCTGTGGATATTTTCAGGGAAAGTCAGTCTAGAATCAAGTCGATGGCATTGATTCATGAAAAGCTTTATCAGTCTGAAGATTTATCGAAAATAGATTTTTGCGAGTATGTAAATAATTTATGCCGGGAATTATTGAATTCTTATAAGATAAATGTAGGATTAATTTCAGTAATTATTGATATAAAAAATATTTTTCTGGATATTGATACCGCAATTCCTTGCGGGTTGATTATAAATGAGTTAGTTTCGAATATTTTAAAGTATGCATTTCAAGAAGGACAAAAGGGGCAGATAATAATACAATTGCTTACTGATAGTACTGAAGAGAAATTATTGGTTGTAAGCGATAACGGTAGAGGATTTGCTGAAAAAATTGATTTAGATAAAGTATCTTCTTTAGGGATACAGCTTGTGAAAAATTTAACTAGGCAGTTAGGCGGAACGTGTGAGTTTGCAAATAATAATCCAGGCATAATTGTAAAAATACGTTTTACAAATAAAAAAAATTAAAATGTTAAAATACAGAATAATGATAGTTGAGGATGAATCCATAGTTGCGATGGATTTACAGTATAGGTTAGAATCTTTAGGATATTCTGTAGTTTTTATTTGTGATTCCGGACAGATGGCTATCGACAAAGCTATGGAGTTGAGTCCAGATTTAATCCTGATGGATGTTGTTTTGAAAGGTAAAATTGATGGGATTGAAGCAGCTTCTATTATTTTAAATAAAAAAGATATACCTATAATATATTTGACAGCTTATGGTGATGATAAAACTATTGCAAGAGCCAAATTAACTCAGCCGTATAGTTATATTTTAAAACCTTTTGAAACCCGGGATTTGCATACTGCGTTAGAAATGGCTTTATATAAACATCAAGTTGCATTAAGTTTAAAAGAGAGCCAGGAGAAATATCGGTTATTAGTTAATAATATTCCTAATGCGGTTTTTAAAGGTTTTAAAGATGGAAGTATAGATTTTGTTGATGAAAAGATAGAGCAGTTATCTGGATATAAAAAAGAAGATTTTGATAATAGAAGTATTAAATGGATTGATTTGATTTGTGATGAAGACAAAGAGTTTGTGCGGGATCTTTTTCTTAAAGCCGTTCATGGTCCAAAAGCTTATACACGAGAATATAGAATAAAGCATAAAGATGGCAGGTTTGTGTGGATTCAGGAATCAAGCCTGATTGTTTTAAAAAATAAAAATGAGTTAGATTTTGTAGTTGGAACTTTTATTGATATTTCCCAAAAGAAAGAAGAGCAGGAAGCTTTAAGAATAACCAATGAATGTTTTTTAAGTTTTGGTTCTCGCCCACAGGAAAATATTAAACGTGTTGTTTTTTCTATTGGCCAGATGTTAAAAAGTTTTTATGCTGTTTATTCAAAAGAGTTGGAAAATAATATTGTTGTGTCTGAAGGGTGGAATCTTCCAGAAGATTTTTTAGGCTCTAATTCAAAAAACGGAACAGTATGCTTTGATTTGATCTGTAAATATAAAGATGCTCCGCTTGTAATTTTTAATTTGGATAAATCCAGTTATTTTCAAACAGATCCGAATGTAAAAAAATATGATTTGAAAGTTTATGTCGGTTGTGCAGTAAAAGCTAATAATAAAATTGTAGGTTCTTTAGGAGTTGTTTATCAGCACCCAAAAGATATTAGTGATAATGAATTAAAGATAATGTCTGTTTTAGCTCGCGCTATTGGGGTAGAAGAAGAACGAAAATTAGCGCAAGAACAGTTAATTCAGTCGTCGCGAATGGCAGGTATTGGAGTTTTATCTAGTGGTATTGCACACGAGTTTAATAATCTTCTGGCGATTATGAGGACAAAGTCTGAAATGGCTTTATTAGATAAGAATGAAAATAATTGTTTAGATGCTTTAAACAGTGTGATGCATTCAACTGAGCGAGCGCAAAAAATAGTGCAAAGCTTATTGAATTTTTCTAAAAGGATAAAGTCTGTATATGAAGAAGCAGATATTGTTTTTGCAATGAATGAAACGCTGAGCTTGGTTGAAAGGGAATTCCAAAAACAACGTATTACTATTGTAAAGAATTTCTCAAATGTCCCTAAGGTTTATATGGATATCGGGCAAATCCAGCAGGTTTTTTTGAATATGCTTATCAATGTGAAAGAAGCAGTTGGGGCACAGGGAAATGTAGTTATCGATATTTTTAGTGAAGAAAAAAGTATTTATGTTAAAATTAGCGATAATGGTCCGGGTATCCACCCGGAATATATAAATAGAATTTTCGAGCCATTTTTTACGACTAAAGATAGTTTAAATGATGGGTCTCGGCAAGGTACAGGTTTAGGATTATTTGTTTCTCAAGGGATTATAGAAAATCATGGTGGACAGATTAAGGTAGATAGTTCGCCACAAGGAACTTGTTTTACAATAATTTTGCCAATGGAAAAATAGGGAGCGTTAAATGTCTGAAGTAGGATATAAAATTTTAGTTGTTGATGACCAAGAACCATTTCTGAAACTCTTTAGAAGATT
>CAYQXW010000138.1:0-4997 GCA_964421615.1 uncultured Planctomycetales bacterium | reverse complement strand
CGGGGGCTTGAAAAGTTAAATCAATAATCTCGCTTTGTGAAAAATCATATCCGTTATTTTTAGTATAATTTGTTATTTCTTCTACCAAATCTATCTTATTTTCATAACTATCAGGATACATACCTATCAAATCAAGTATTTGACTTTTAGTTAATTCTATTTTTTTAGTTTTTGCGGATTCTTTTATTTTTTCGTATAAATTTATCTTCTCTTTCCAGCTATTCGGGTACCTATTAACTAAAAAATTAACTCTAGATTTCGGTAAATCAATACCTTTGGTTAAAGCATAATTCTTACAATCATCATACAAATACTGAGAATTTTTTATAAAATTCTTCATATCTTCTTCCATCTGCTGGAAAGCCTTGCGGCCAAATTCATAGACAATTTTTTCCTGCTCAGATTTATCCAGATTAGCATTTTTATCACCACTACTCCTTACTTCTTGGAGGATAAGTTTTAAAGAACGCCCTTTACGTATCTCTTCATAAATATAGTTTATCTTTAACGCAATTATCGTCTCATTAAAAGCTATGGCCATAATTACCTTAATTATACGTTTACTTACCATATTACGGCCAATAACAGAAGGCATAATTACTTTACCTTCTCTATTAAACTTTAAGTTATGCTCCCAATCTAAGCTAAGCCCCATATCTTTGGTTAAACCACAAAAAGAGCAGTAATATTCTCCTCGGCTATAATCGGTAATTAATTCATTACCGCACTCAGAACAAACTTCAACTTCATCTATATAACTCTGAGTATCTTTTTTACCTATATAATCTAAATAATCAGAAAGAGGAACTAATTTAATATTTCTATACTTTTCAAAAAAAATATTAAATTCTTTTTTAGGCAATTGGTATTCTTCAAAAAGCTTAGTAAACTCCCAAAACTTTTCCTTATCCTCAATCCTAGCTTTTTGATTCACGGTCAGATTTAAATTTAAAATTCCAAAATCAATCTCTTTATTTTGAAATATAATGTTAAGCGCACTAACCTGAATAATTTTTAAGCCATACTCCTGGGTTAACTTAAAAACATTTTTAATATTAAAAACCAATTTATCTTTTTGCTCTTTGTTTTCAGAAACCAAACGTAATAAATCCACAACAGATAATTGGATATCACTATTTTTTAAATCTTTATCTATTTCTGCCATCTCCTTTATCTTTGTCTTCCAATCGGAAAATTTTACAATTACAGATCTAACTACCCACTTATCAAAATTTAGACCTTGTTCCAAAGCATAAAGCTTAATCGCATCTTTCTTGATATAATTTTTATATACGCCTAAGTTGACTTTTTTTGAATTTTTCTGCCATTCAAAAAAATCCTCAAAATCATCCTCTGTAATTTTCAATTCACTACTTTTCTGTACTAATTCCCCAAATTTATGAATATCAACAATTAAATCCGTATCTCTAACAATATTTAAAAGATTCTCCGCAGTGACTTCTAATAAAACACCATTTTGAATACAATTAACTATATAGAATAAATCCATCTTTATTCCATAACTCTTAGCTAATTTATGCATATCTGTTACAAAATCTATATTCTCAATATTCACTTCTTTTGCTGCAGAAATATAGTAAAGAATATTACCAATTGAAGGGATATTTTCTTTCTCACAATACTCATATACTTGCGATAATTTACTGAAGAACCGAGACCACGCTCTAGGATATCTATTTAAAACATTTTCTATAATAGCCTTTGATAAACTTGTTTTTTTAACCCAGGGGAACTTTTGCACTACCTCATCTGATTTATCCTGTCCTCCATCATTCTGGGTTTGCGAAAATTCTTTTAACAATCTACGATAAACTGCAACAGATAAATCTCTACGCTTTGCAAACTTACTTGCAAATATTCTGTCAAAAATATCCCGACTTACAGTAAAATCAGGAATTATCTCTGTATATTTCCAAAATTTCTCTTTATCCTTAATTTTAGTCAGCCCTTTAATTATTTCCTGCAAGTTCTTAACATTAACTGCTGCTAAGTTATTCTTTTTCGCAAAATCAAAAGCCATTTTATTTGTCACTTCAATACCATAATTCCTACCTAATTTAACCAGTGCAATAACAATAGAAACAAAATTATCAACTCTTTCTTGTTTAAGCCTTAAAATTTCAAATAAGTAATACTCTGAAAGCTCAATTTGTGCTTGTTTAAAAACATTCCTTACTCGAACTATCTGATCGATTTTTTTATCCCAACTGTCAAAATAATAATCTTCCAAATGTTTAACTATGCTTTCGGACAAAGTAAAACCTTCTTTTTGCAATCTCTCTCGAATTAAACTCGGCACATCTCCATTACTAAACTGCTCCATCGTCAATGACCCATTATTTTTCATAAAAATATTATCAAAAGATTCCCGTCCAATAAGCAAATTTGGATTAACATTACTTACATACTCCCAAAATTTTTCTTTATCTATAATCCTAGTCTCATAAGTTATTATTTTTTCTAAAACCTTAGGATTAACGTCTAATATATTTTCTTTTTTGGAAAATTTTAGAATCTTCCATACAGATATTTCCAATCCATACATTCTCGCTAGTTTAGCTAACTCTACAATATTAAAAACTAAACTATTAATTTTTTCATTTTCCGTACGAATAATTTCCAAAACCACTGCATCTGAAAAATTTATTTGCTCTTTTAATAAAATATCCTTTACTAATACAAACTGCTCAACCTTTTCCTTCCACCTATGCGCAAAAGAAAAAATAAAATAATTTAAATTAGTTTCCGACAATTCAATTCCTTTAGCCTTCAAACTTTCCTTAACCTTGTTATAACCCAACCATTTTCTATACTCCCAAATTGTTATTATCCCTTTATTTCTCTCAAAAATACGATTAAAACTTAAATCATCTGCAAATAAACTCTTATCAACATCCTCCACATAATTACGGAATTTATCTTTATCCACAATCTGCGCTCGATTTGTTACAACTTTTTTTAATTTATCTTTTGAAAATTTAGATAATCCGTTTCTAAAAATAAATTTAAAAAATGTCCGGTTTAAAATAATTTTTATACCATAATCATCTGCACTCCTAATTGGTTCAATAATCTTTTTATATACCCTTAGTGACAATGAGCTTTTATTTCTTAAAACCTGGTCAAAACTTTTCTTATCTACTAACAAACTTGTATCAATATTATTTACGTAAATCCAAAATTTATCTTTATCTATAATTCGAGAGTCTTGTTTTATTAAATTTTTTAAATCGTCAGCTTCTAATTCTGGGGTCTTAAAAATAAAGTTCAAGAAAGTTTGTCCTGGAAACACTCTTATCCCATATTCTTTGGCAAAATTTAATGCAGCAACAACTCTTTTATACTTTTCTATTGTCAATAAACCATTATTCTTATTAAAAATCCGATCAAAACTGTCTTTAGCTACTAATAAATCGGCATCAATATATGTCACATATTTAAAAAATTTAGCTTCGTCTAAAATTTGCATCTTATTATTCACCAATACCTTGAGGTCTTCTTTTTTAAATTCTTCATTCAAATGCTTACTTGCAAATTCAAAAGCTTCCATCGGATTAACATCAATCCCATATTCTCTTGAAACTCTTAAGATATTAGTTATCTCTAAAATCAACTGATCCATCTTTTCTACTTTAAACCTAACAATCCTATATACAAAGTTTTCAGTAAAATAAATATCTTCTTTATCCAAAAACTTCTTTAATTCTGTAATTTTTTCTAATTTCTGCTCCCAATAATTAGGACAAATTTCAATTAATTCCACAACTACCTTATCTGATAAATAAAGATTATTGGATTTAATATATCCTCTTATTGCTTCTGTCAAATCCAGCTTTTCTTTCCAACTTCTAGGATAATGATTTAACAATGTCCAAATTTTTTTATCATCTAAATCTAAAGATTTATTTAACGCGTAATTTTTCGCTTCCCAAAAAACTTCAGGATTATTAGACAAAAACTTACGAATATCATTTTGCAATTCTTGATAAACTTTTTTAGCAAAACTTTTGACAATTTTCTCTATTTCTAATTCAGATAACTTTTGAGCTTCATTAGTTTCAACAATTTCCTTTAAAATTCCGTTTATAGCTCTGCCTTTTTTTACTTCTTCATAAAAATAATTTATTTTCAAAGCAACCATCGGATATTTATAAGCAAGAAACATAATTCTTTTAATCTGTTGACTAGAAACCATATTTAAACCTAACTGCTTAGGAACTACTGCAGTTCCCATAACATCATATTTCAAATTATTTTTAATAGATAAATCCAACTCTATTTCTTGTGTAACCCCACAAACAGGACAATAATATTCCCAGCGACCATAATCTTTATGCATCTTCTTGCCGCATTCTGGACAAAGATCTAAATCTACAGCTTCTTCTTTACCACCATCATCTAAATTTTCATGCATAAAATTTTGGTAATCTTTATATGTAACTCTTTTCTTATGACTAAAAATATTTATAAATTCTTTAAAAAGTAATTTAGAAAAATTATCCTCAGTTAACTCTGCAAATTTCTCAAAATTCTGCAAATTAGTAATTTCTGCTCTTGAAGTAACCATTTTTCTCAACTCTTCTACGCTATATTCTTTTAAATTATATTTTTCCGAAAAGAAATATAGTTGTGACTGGCTTAATTTCAGCCCATAACTTTGCGCAAGTTTAGCAAAACCTATAATATTTTTGACAACTCTCTGCCCCTTTTCTTTTGTGCTCATAATCAACTTCTTAGTAAACGAATAAGATAATTCTATATTTTCTTTATTGAATAATTCCTGCAAGACTTTAATTGAATCTAGTTTTTCTTGCCATGCATTAGGATAATTCAAAGCAAGAAAAGTTATATCAGAATTTACTAAAAGAATATCAGTATCCTTTGCATATCGAACTATATCTTCCGCTATTTTTAAAATATTCTTCCAGCTTAAAGGATATTTTCTAAAAAGAAAAACAACATCAGAGTTAGTCAAT
>CAYQXW010000137.1:0-5105 GCA_964421615.1 uncultured Planctomycetales bacterium | reverse complement strand
AAATAAGAAAACATTCATTTTAATGCAACATAAATTAAATCTTTTGATTTAACTTCATCAACATAATCAGTTTGAATTACTGCTAAAGTATCTGAAAAAAGTTGAATTTCTTTAAACAAGTCAGATTTCTTTTTATCTTTCTTCTCCATTGCATTTAATCCCAAAACTGTCAAAGAAGAAAAAAAGATAATAACAAATAAAGCAGTAATGAATTTTTTAAACATCTGTTAACCTCCGTTTAAGAAGATCCTGTACAACTTTAGGATTTGCTTTACCTTTGGTTTTTTTCATAACTTGCCCAACTAAATACATAACGGCGTTAGCATTTCCGGCTTTGAAATCTTCAACTGACTTTGAATTATCTTTTAAAACAGCATCTATTTCAGAAAGCAAACTGCTTTCGTCTGAAATTTGAACTAAATTTTTTTCTTTTACAATTTCAGCTGCAGTTTTTCCAGTTTCAATCATCTCCTGTAAAACAGTTTTACCAACCAAATTTGAAATTTGGCCACCTTCAACTAATTTTATCAGATCTACTAAATTTAAAGCGGTTATTTTTGTCTGAGAAAAAGTTGTATTTTTTTCATTTGCTAATGCAGCTAACGGTCCAATCAACCAATTCGCTACAGATTTTTTATTTTCGTAAAGTTTCATACACTCTTCCGAAAAATCCGCATCTTTTTTAGAAGCTACTAAAATTTTTGCATCATATTCTGTTAAACCATAATCTTTAACAAATCTCTGACATTTTGCTTTCGGCAACTCCGGAATAGTTTTTCGAATCGCTTCAATCTCTTCTTTTGTAATTACAAACGGCGGTAGATCCGGTTCAGGAAAATACCGATAATCTTTCGCTTCTTCTTTTGAACGCATGGTTACAGTTTTACCATTCTTTTCATCCCATAACCGTGTTTCCTGTACAATCTTTTCTCCAGAATTTAATACATCAATATGACGCTGAATTTCATATTCCAAAGAATCTTTAACCGCTTTAAAAGAATTTAAGTTTTTCAACTCAGACTTGGTCCCTAATTTCGTCTCACCCATAGGCCGTACAGAAATATTTGCATCACAACGCAAAGTTCCTTTTTCCATATCGCAATCAGAAACTCCAACATATTGCACAATACTCTTTAGTGCATTCAAATATTCATAAGCTTCCAAAGGTGAATGAATATCCGGCTCAGTCACAATTTCCAACAACGGCATTCCGGTTCGGTTGTAATCCACTAAACTCATATTATCTTTATGAATTAATTTTCCTGCATCTTCTTCTAAGTGAGCTCGTTTAATTTTTATACGAACAGGCTTACCCTCTACTTCTATATCTAAATAACCGTCTGTAGCAATAGGAAGATCATACTGCGAAATCTGAATATTTTTCGGTAAATCTGGATAATAATAATGTTTTCGATCAAATTTAGTAAATTCCTGGACGGTACAATTAACAGCTAACCCAACTTTCCTAGAATAATCTAAAGCTAATTTATTTAAAACCGGCAAAACACCAGGAAACCCCAAACATACAGGACAAACTTGTGAATTCGGCTGACTTCCAAATTCGGTAGAACAACCGCAAAAAACTTTAGTTTTAGTTTTTAGCTGTACATGTACTTCTAACCCAATAACCGGCTGATATTCTATACTCATAAATTTGGTTTTCTTTTTTCTTTCATAAAATTCTGTTCAAAAGTATAAGCTACTCTAAAAAGCAACTCTTCATCAAAATTTTTTGCTAAAATTTGTAACCCCACAGGCATTCCATCTTTTGTATATCCGCATGGAATTGAAATCGCAGGAATCCCTGCTAAATTTGCAGAAATAGTATAAATATCGGATAAATACATGGATAACGGATCTTCTGACTTTTCGCCAATTTTAAATGCTGTTGTAGGCGCAGTCGGAGTAATTACACAATCAAAATCACCGAATACTTTATCAAAATCATTTTTTATTAACGTACGAACTTTTAAAGCTTTCAAATAATAAGCATCATAATACCCGTGAGACAAAGCAAATGTTCCCAGTAAAATTCTTCTCTTGGCTTCTTGCCCAAATCCTTGGCCTCGAGTTTTAAAATACATCTCAATTAATTTTGAAGTCTGAGCACGAAATCCATACTGTACGCCATCAAAACGTGCTAAATTCGAACTTGCTTCCGCTGTTGCTAAAATATAATAAACAGGAACAGCATACTTTGTATGCGGCAAAGAAACATCTCCCGAAGTTGCGCCTAAAGTTTTTAATTTTTCTATAGCGCCTTCAACAATTTCCTTAACTTCTGGATTCATCCCTTCTACAAAATACTCTTTTGGAATTCCGATTTTTAATCCTTTAACATCATTTACTAAAGCTTTTGTATAATCAGGCACTGCAATATCCGCAGAAGTAGCATCCATTGGATCATGACCAGAAATAATATTCATAATTAACGCATTATCTCTTACATCTTTAGTCAACGGGCCAATCTGGTCTAAACTTGAAGCAAAAGCAATCAATCCATAACGTGAAACTCGACCATAAGTAGGTTTTAATCCCACCACCCCGCAAAAAGCCGCAGGTTGGCGAATTGATCCACCAGTGTCTGAGCCAAGCGCGCAAATTGCTTCATTAGCACCCACACAAGCTGCAGACCCGCCAGAAGAACCACCAGGAACACAATCTAAATTCCAAGGATTATGCGTAACGCCAAAATGAGAATTTTCCGTCGAAGAACCAAAAGCAAATTCATCCATATTCGCTTTAGTATTTAAAATTAACCCACCAGCATTTTTTAATTTAGTAATTACAGTTGCATCATACGGCGGCTTAAAACCTTCTAAAATTTTCGAACAACATTCAGTATTCACACCGTTTGTGCAAATATTATCTTTAATTGTAATCGGAATTCCTCTAAGCAGAGAATTTTCATTAACGTTCGAAATCTCTGTATCAACTACTTGGTCTAAACGCACATAAGCTTTGACTTTCGGATCAATGGATTTGATCCGATTTTTCAAAGCTATTAATGCATCTTGAGCCGTCGTTTCTTTTTTATTTATTTTTTCAATTAACTGCGCTGCAGTCAGTTCAAACAATTCCATAATAATCCTTACCTATGTCATTCCCGCACAAGCGAGAATCCAAAGCTACTCAATAACCTTCGGTACCCCAAAAAAACTTTCGATTTTAGCTGGAGCATTTGCCAATGCCTGTTCTGGAGTTAAAGATTTTCTAGGTTCATCTTCTCTTAAAACATTCTTAATTGGCAAAATATGGCTCGTCGGCTCAACATTTGAAATATCAGTTTCGCTCAATTTATCAATAAAATCTAAAATACTGGTCAATTGATGTGAAAGTTTATCCAACTCTACATCAGAAAGCTCTATCCTGCTTAAGTTTGCAACATATTGTACTGTTTCTTTAGACAACGCCATACAAAATCTCCCGACTAAAATAATTATATAAATAGTACATAATCTTATCACCAAAAAAATAAAAAGTCAAAGAATTTGGGTAGGGATATTACTTACTATCACGCACATAAGCTTTACCATCATTTTTAAAAAGATACATATCGCTTATTGTATAATTAGCAGCTATTCCAATGTGAAAACCAGTTCTTATAAAAACAACAATACGATCATATTCTGATATTTTTGAATATTTCCTTACTAGTAAATCCACAGCTTTTTGAATTTCAGTCATTCTTTCTTTTTTATTATCAAATTTATTTTTATCTAAAAATGCTGAAATACTTATTGTTTTTGTATTTAAATCTACTTTATTTTTAGTTTCCGAAGAATTCCATTTGCCTGAAAACATAATCCCAACACTTTTTAAATAAGTATTTTTTTCGATTTCTTTTTTAAATTCTATAATTTCTGGCATAGATAATTCTTGAAACGCTTTATTCCCCAAATAAGTAGAAAAAAACAAACTAAAAACACCCAATACAATAAAAATAATAGTGCAAACAATAAAAGCTTTTATTTCTTTTGACTTAACCATTAAGCCATTTAACTCTAAAGAATTATGTAATCCTTTGCGCACTACTATACTATCCGTTAAAATATCATGAAGCCCTCTTTTAAGAGGATGAAAAGGAACTAAAAAACATGTACCAACTATTAAAAATAACAAAAACAAGAAATAAAAATTATAAAAAACCATATTACTCAATCCAGGAAATAATGAAATAATTAACATTCCAATCCATTGATTATAAAATAACAAAGCAATAATAGAATATCTTAAAAATGATTGTGGCAATGATAAAAAACTACCATCCATTCTTACTACTTGAATATTAAGCATCTTTTTGGCCAAACTTTGACCTTGTCCAACTCTACTTTGAAAAATACCAACATATAAAAAAGTAATTACTAACCCAATAATTAATCCATTTTCTCCAAGCTTATAAAAAAAATGACCAAAAATTACTGATAATATAAATCCAAATACCCCTAAAATTAAACTATCCAGAATATCTGATAAAAACCTTAACCAAAAACCAACAATGATTTTTTTATCACTCAATTTGATCTCCTTTTAACAAATTTGTCTTACAGTTTCAGCAATATATAAAAACTAAATTTATTTACTAGAATCAAACATACGAAACCAAGCTTCAGGAGATTTTTCATTTCCATCTCCCTTTGCAAACACTCCAAATCTCTTTTGTGCCACAGCTATTGCCCTACTAATAAAAGAATGTTTAATCAGTTCTAACCCATTATTTTAATTAATATTCTCAAACTAAAAGCATTTATAAATTTTATATTTTATTTAATGAAACTTCACTCTTAAATACGGGCACCATCCGCCTTCATTGCAATCACACACACTATCAACTCCAAACGAATCTGGCCATTGATATTTAACATAATAATCACAAGCTTCTTTACTTTCAAAAGCAGGAATTACAACATCAAAATCATTAGGAGTATTGTTCCAAACAACTACACAGATGTCTTCATAAGCAGATACAGCATAATCTCCACCTAAATGCACAATAATAGCATTATCATTAACTACAACTCTTTTACCAACAGACTGTAATCCTTCTAAATAATTTCGATTAGGACAAGTACGCCTCACCCAATCTCTAATACTATTAACGCTAT
>CAYQXW010000136.1:0-5186 GCA_964421615.1 uncultured Planctomycetales bacterium | reverse complement strand
GATCTTGCTGAAAAGATGTTCTCAAAATTAAAAGTTTATGCTAACGATAAGCATAATAATACTAGTTTAAAACCAGAACCGATTAAATTTTAAAAAATGAATACGACAATCAATAATAATTTAGCTTGTGGTAGAAGAAAAGAGGCTATTGCCAGAGCAACTTTAACACCTGGTAAAGGTAAGATATCTGTTAATGGATCTGATTTTGATTCATATTTTCCAAGAGAAACGGATAGAATTATTGTAAAACAGCCGCTTAAAGCTACTAACACAATAAATAAATACGATATTAATGCTAATATTAATGGTGGCGGTGTTACAGGACAAGCAGGCGCATTAAAGCTTGCTATATCAAGAGCTTTATTGTCTCTTGAACCAGATCTGAAAGATACTTTGCGTAAAAATGGATTTTTAACACGTGACCCACGTGCGAAAGAGCGCAAAAAGTATGGTCAGAAAGGTGCTCGTAAACGCTTCCAGTGGACTAAGAGATAGTTTCTTATCTACAGTAATATTAGAATTTTTTTAAGAAAGAGTCCCACTAATGAAGTGGGACTCTTCTTTTTTTTTACGACGAGAAATAGCTTGAAATTATGTGTAATAATTGTATAATAAATTATTATTTAATATAAACATTTCCAATGCGGAGGTGTTTAAAATTATATGAGGATAATATGGGACAGAGAGTTAGTATTGTTGGAGTAACAGGTTATACTGGACAAGAATTATTGGATAGCTTGTTAAAACACCCAGAAGTTAGAGTTACTGGAATTTATTCTACTATTGAAGAAGCAAAACTTTTTTCTGATATTGTTCCTAAATTTAAAAATCGAACAAATCTTATTCTAAAAAAAATAGATATTAATGAGATTATAGAAATTTCTGATATTGTTTTTTTAGCTTTACCTCATACTACTGCTATGGATGTTGTTCCGCAACTTTTAAAAGCCGGAAAGATCGTTATTGATTTAAGCGCTGATTATCGGTTACAGGATGTTTCTGTTTATGAGAAGGCTTATGGGCATGAGCATAAAGATAAGTCTAATATTTTAGAAGCAGTTTATGGTTTGCCAGAAATTTATAAGCAAAAAATAAAAACAGCAAAATTAATTGCAAATCCTGGTTGTTATCCTACAGCCGCAATTTTAGCTTTAGCGCCAATATTAGCGTTGGATTCGGTTGATTTTAATTCAATTATAATTGATGCAAAATCAGGGACAAGTGGTGCTGGAAAAAAAGCTACTCAAGATTTACTTTTTACTGAGGTTGATGAAGATTTTAAGGCTTATAAAGTTAATTCTCATCAGCATATGCCGGAAATTAATCAGGAGCTTTCTAAATTGGCAAATGCTAATGTTGATGTAACTTTTGTGCCGCATTTATTGCCTTTACAGCGAGGAATTTTAGAAACAATATATTTAAAAACCAAAAATCCTGGTTGTTATGATACACAGTCGCTGATTGATTTATATAAAAAATTTTATAAGGACGAACCTTTTGTACGCGTAAGAGAAAAAGGAGATTTCCCGAAATTAAAAGATGCTGTTGGTACAAATTTTTGTGATATTGGATTAAGAGTGGATGGAGAGAAAATTATAATTGTTTCTGTGATTGATAATTTATTAAAAGGCGCATCAGGGCAAGCTATTCAGAATATGAATATAATTTTAGATTATCCTCAATATATGGGGTTATTGTAATATGAAAATAATAAATAAAGCAGTATTGCCAAAAGGATTTAAAGCTAATGGAATTGCTTGTGGGCTTAAGAAAAGTGGAAAACTTGATTTAGCTTTAGTTGTTTCTGATGTTCCGGCTAAATCCTTTGGACTTTTTACGACGAATAAAGTTATAGCTGCTCCTGTTGTTTTATGTAAAGAGCATCTTAAGAAGAATAAAAATTTTAAGGCGATAATAGCTAATAGTGGGAATGCTAATTGTTTTAATGGCGCGGATGGTTTAAAAGATGCTAAAACAACTGTAAAAACTTTAGCAAAAAAATTATCAGTAAAAGAAGTGGAAATTTTTGTTGGGTCTACTGGGATTATTGGTAAAAGGATGGATGTTAAAAAAATTACGGATAGTATTGATGTTTTAGTGGACAATTTAAGCGCGGATAAAATTGGTTTAGCTGAACAAGCCATTATGACTACAGATAAATTTGCCAAAGAGTTAACTGTAGAATTTAAAGTTGGAAACAAAAAAGTACGGATTTCTGGAATTGCTAAAGGTGCAGGAATGATTTCTCCGAAAATGGCAACTATGTTGTGTTATGTTATGACTGATGCGAATATTTCGCAGAAAGCTCTAGAGAAATCTTTGAAAGAAGCTGTAGAAATGTCTTTTAATTGTGTTACCGTTGATGGTTGCATGAGTACTAATGATACGATTATTCTTATGGCAAACGGTCAAGCCGATAATTCATTAATCAATGAAAATACAAAAGAATATGATTTATTTGCCAAATCTTTGAAGATAATTTGTTTAGAGTTAGCTAAAATGATGGTTAAAGATGGAGAAGGGGCAACCAAGATTATTCAGATTGATGTTAAGTCTGCAAAGACAAAAAAAGATGCAAACACTGTTGCGTTAGCAATTGCTAATTCTAATCTTTTTAAGACAGCGATGTATGGGCAGAATCCTAATTTTGGAAGAATCGTAGCCGCTGCAGGTGCTTGTGGTGTGAATATTGATCCAGATAAAATTAAAGTTAAATTAGGCCCTTTAGATCAGCAAGAAATAAAAGTTTTAGTAGATTTAAAAATGGGGAATTTCGCTACAACGGTATATGCATCAGATCTGACACATGAGTATATAAAAATTAATGCAGAATATAATTAATTATCGGAGATAAAAATGCAAGAAGCGATTAGAAAAGCAGATGTTTTAATTGAAGCTCTGCCATATATTAGAAAGTTTCATAATAAAATTGTAGTTATAAAATATGGTGGTAGTATTTTAGGTGATGAAAAAATTAGAAAAGCAGTTCTTGAAGATTTAGTTTTTCTAAACTATATGGGATTACGTGTCATTTTAGTTCACGGCGGTGGTCCGAATATTTCTGAAAAAATGCGGGCGGCAGGACATAAGGCGATTTTTGTTGATGGCATTCGAGTTACGGATGAACCGACGTTAAAAATTGTAGAAGAAGAATTAAAAAAATTAAATGATACTATTGTGGAGGAGTTAGTTGAATTGGGAGGTAATGTTGCGAGTTTGAACGGTAAGAATAATCTTCTGATTTCAGAAAAAAAACTAGGTAAAGTAGATTTAGGGTTAGTGGGCGAGATTGTAGATGTGAATACTAAAATAATAAAAGATTTATTAGAAAAAAATAAAATAGTTGTTTTATTGCCTTTGGGTGCTGGAAAAGATGGTACAACTTATAATGTTAATGCTGATGAAGCAGCAGCAAGTGTTTCAGCAAAACTTGATGCTGAAAAATTAGTTTTATTGACTAATGTAAAAGGGATTATGAGAAATCCAGAAGATCCTAATTCGTTTTTTTCTACGTTAACTAAAAATGAAGTGCAAGGATTAATGGATGATAAAATTATTCAATCAGGAATGATTCCCAAAGTTACCGCTTGCATGGAAGCTTTAAATCGGGGTGTTAAAAAAACGCATATTGTTGATGCTTGCACATCACATGCGTTGTTATTAGAAATTTTTACGGATAAAGGTATTGGAACGGAAATAATCGCATGAAATTAGATGAGATTTTTGAATCATATAAAGAATTTATTGTGCCTAGTTATACAAAACAAAATATTGTTTTTGTAAAAGGTAAGGGCAGTTATTTATGGGATATTCATGGTAAAAAATATTTAGATTTTTTTCCTGGATGGGGAGTAGGGAATTTAGGCCATTGTCATCATAATGTAATGTGTGCTGTGCGGGATCAAATTTCAAAACTTATTTTTGTCCCGAATAATTATTATCATATTGGGCAGGCTAAATTAGCTAAACAGCTTAATTTATTTACAGAAGAACCTTTTAAAGTTTTTTTCTGTAATTCTGGTGCGGAAGCCAATGAGGCTGCGATAAAATTAAGTAGAAAATTTGGCAAAGGCAGATTTGAGATAATTACTTTTGAAGATTCTTTTCATGGAAGAACTTTAGGTGCTTTATCTGCAACAGGACAAGCTAAATATCAAGATGGGTTTGCGCCATTAGTGCCAGGTTTTAAACATGTTAAGTTTAATGATTTGAACGCTGTAAAAAATGCTATTACTGATAAAACAGTAGGTATCATGTTAGAGTTGATTCAAGGAGAAGGTGGAATTAATATAGCAGATAAAGATTTTATACTTGCTTTGAGAAAAATTTGCGATGAAAAGAAAATTCTTCTAATTATTGATGAAGTGCAAACAGGTATTGGTAGGACTGGTAAGATGTTTGCATGGCAGCAATATGGGATTGTTCCAGATGTTTTTACTTTAGCAAAAGCTTTAGCTGGAGGATTACCAATAGGCGTTATGATGGCTAAAAAAGATTTAGCTGATAATTTAGTTGCAGGAACGCATGCATCTACTTTTGGTGGAGGCCCTGTAATTTGTAAAGCAGCGTTAGCTGTTTTAAGCGCGCTTAAAAAAGAAAAAATATTTGACCATTGTTTAGAGATGGGTAAGTACTTAAAAGAAAAACTTAATGAATTAAAAAATAAGTATGGTGTTATAAAAGAAGTTCGTGGGATGGGGTTAATGGTAGGCGTTGAATTAGAAAAAGATGGAAAGCCAATAGTGTTGGAATGTTTAAAAGATAATCTTTTAATTAATTGCACGCACGATAAAGTTTTAAGGGTAATGCCGGCTTTAAATGTGACTAAAAATGAAATTAACAAAGCTGTTGGTATTTTAGACAGAGCATTTGAAAGAGCAAAATTATGAAAAAAGATTTGTTATCGATTGGGAGTTTAACTTTAAAAGAAGTTGAAGAGATATTTGATTTAGCCGAAAAAATCAAAAAAAATCCTAAAAAGTTTGATCAAGCTTTAAAAGGTAAAACTTTAGCTTTAATTTTTGAGAAACCTTCGAACAGAACGTATGTTTCTTTTCAAGTTGGAATGTTTCAATTAGGAGGAAATTCTGTTTATTTAGGTCCTGAGCAGATATAACTAGGTGTACGTGAATCTGTTCATGACGTGGCAAAAACGTTAAGTAGGTATGTTGATGGGATTGTATTAA
>CAYQXW010000135.1:0-5190 GCA_964421615.1 uncultured Planctomycetales bacterium | reverse complement strand
GGCAGCAGCAACTCATGAAGTAAGTGCAGAAAGTAGTGCTGCAGCTGAAGAAGCGTTAACTAAATTGTTAGGTGGGAATAAAAGATATGTTGAAGGACAATTTTTTCATCCGCACCAGACAGCACGTGATCGTGAAAATGTAGCAAAGTCGCAGGCACCTTTTGCGATTATTGTAAGCTGTTCTGATTCCCGTGTTCCTCCTGAAGTTATTTTTGATCAGGGGATTGGGGATATTTTTATTATTAGAGATGCAGGTAATATTGCCGGGAATTTAGAATTAGGAAGTATAGAATATGCAGCAGAACATTTGAAAGCTCCTCTAGTAATGGTTTTAGGTCATGAACGTTGCGGGGCGGTAACGGCTACAGTTAAAGGTGGCGAAGTTCCAGGGCATATTAAAAATGTTGTGGAAGCGATTGCTCCTGCTATAGCTAAAGCTAGTAAAGATGGCGATGCTGTAGATAATACTATTCGCGCTAATGTAGAGTTGGTTGTTGAACAAATTAAAACTTCACAACCGATACTTGCAGAGATGGTTAAAGAAGGTAAGTTAAAAGTTGTTGGAGCTTATTATGATTTAGATACGGGAGTAGTTGAAGTTATAAAGAAATAAGTAATATTTTATTATATAAAAAGCCTGTGGTTGCATAACTGCAGGCTTTTTTATTTTTGTGCTAGTTATAGGTATTCTTTATGCTCATTATTTACCTAAAAATCCATTGTTAAGTTTTTTATTATTTGACCGAGACTAATAATAGTAGTTTTTAAAATAAAGAGGTTAAAAACTAAGAGGCGGTCAAATGTTTAAAAATACGAGTTTAGCTGTAAAGTTATCACTGGGATTTGGATTAATAGTGGTTATTGCTCTTTTTTTAGGCGGACTTGCTGTGTTTAATATGAATAATGTGAAAGCAATTTCAAACATTTTAGTAAAAGAAAATATACCTGAAGTAACTGTTGCTAATAATGTAGAAAGAGCGTCTTTGCAAACTTTGTATAGTGCTAGGGGGTATGCTTTTACAGAAGACGATGTTTATTTAAAAGAAGCACGTGCACATTTAAAAAATGTTATGAAGTATTTAGTTGAAGCTCAAATGCATGGGGGATCTTCAATAAGATTGGCTAAACTAAAGAAGGCTGCAGACGAGGCTATGGTTGGTGCTAAAGAGTATGAAGTCCTTTTAAATAAAACTGTTGAGTTAACTAAAGGATTAGAACAACAAAGATTTGCCGCAGAAATAAATTTAGATGGATATATGCAGTCTTGTAATGATTGGTTGAAAATTCAAAATAAACAGTTAGAAGAAGGTATTAAAGCAGGTGCTAGCCCGTCTATATTAATGGATATTGTTAAGAAAATTAATGTGAGCAATGAAATTATTAATTTAGGTAATGTTATAAATACAGGTATTTGGCAGTCGCAATTTAAAAGGGATCCTAAATTATTTGCTGAGACTGCAAAAATGTTTAATAAGGTTAATGAAAAATTAGCAGAGCTTAAGAAAATGAAAAATAGTGAACAAGAGTTACAACTTATTCAAATATGTATGCAGGCAGAAATTTCTTATGAAAAAAATATTGAAAATTTTCTACAAAAATGGTTGGAACGCGAAGAGATGGGTAAAAAACGAGTTATCGCTGCGGATAAAGTAGTAAATGCAGCACGAGAAACTACTAAATTAGGAATTGATGATACGAGTATAGCATCAAAACATGCGGCGAATGAATTGTCTATGGCGTCAATAATAATGGTTTTAGGATTATTAGCTGGTACCGTTATCGCTGTTATTTTAGCAGTGTTTATTACTAAAAGTATTACTGGTCCGATAAATAAGATAGTTTTAGGTTTAAATGATGGTGCAGCGCAGACATCTGCGGCGGCAAATCAAGTTTCTGCAGCTAGCCAGCAGTTGTCTAAAGGAGCAGCAGAGCAAGCTGCTTCGTTAGAAGAAAGCTCTAGTTCGTTAGAAGAAATGTCAGCGATGACTAAGCAAAATGCAGATAATGCATCGAAAGCAAATCAGTTAGCTCAAGGGGCAAAAGATGCCGCAGAACAAGGTAATACAGCGATGTACGAGATGCAGAGTGCGATGAGCGCGATTAATGAATCATCAGATAAAATATCTAAGATTATTAAAAATATTGAAGCAATAGCATTTCAGACTAATTTGTTAGCGTTGAATGCAGCAGTAGAAGCGGCAAGAGCTGGAGAGCATGGGAAAGGTTTTGCTGTAGTGGCTGAAGAAGTACGTAATTTAGCAAAGCGTTCAGCTGTTTCTGCAAAAGATACAGCTTCTTTAATTGAAGATAGTATAAGTAAAGTAAAAAATGGTAATTCTATTGCTATTAAAGCAGGCGAATCATTAGCGAGTATTACTGGAAATGCAAATAAAGTAGCAGATGTTATTTCTGAAATTGCGTCTGCAACTGAAGAGCAATCAGAAAAAATTGGTCAAATATCTGGAGTTGTTTCACAAATGGACCAAGTTACGCAACAAAATGCTGCGGCAGCTGAAGAATCTGCATCTGCGTCTGAAGAATTAGCAGCACAAGCAGAAGTACTTAAAAATATGCTTAATGATTTGCGAAGTTTGGTTAAAGGGGGAGCAACATCACAATTGAGTATCCCGCCAGAAGTAGTAAAAGAACGTAGGATTGGAAATAAATAAATACAAAATATTGATTATTTAATTAAAATGGTCTATAGTTATAAAGCTATAGGCCATTTTTGTTGCAGTAGGCAACACACCCGCCGCACCGATTAGGCGGGGTGTAAGTAGAGTAACACAACACCCGCCGCACCGATTAGGCGGGGTGTAAGTATGTATAATTAAAAATTTATGATGAAAACAAATATTTTAGAAATTTTAAAAGAGAAGATTCTTATTTGTGACGGGGCAATGGGGACGATGTTGTATGCCAAATCCATTAGTCCGGAGCATTGCTATGAATATTTGAATCTTGAAAAACCCCAGTTAATTGAAGATTTACATAGAGAATATATTCTAGCTGGTGCGAATATTATTGAAACCAATACTTTTGGTGCGAATTATACTAAACTTGTAAAGTTTGGAAAAGAAAAACAAGTTGGTCAAATAAATGTAGCTGGTGTTGAAATTGCTAAGAAAGCTGCAGGTAATAATGTTTTTATTGCGGGATCTATCGGCCCGTTAAGCAGGTTTGGTGCAGATAATCATTTAACAGACCAGCAGATTTATGATATTTACAAAGAGCAGATTTTAGCTTTAGCAAATGCCGGCATAGATTTATTTATTTTAGAAACTTTTTCTAATTTGGAGCATGTTAGAATTGCGCTTGTGGTTTGCAAAAAAGAAACCAATTTGCCAGTTGTAGCGCAGATGGCTTTTTTAGACGGGTTGCATACTAGTTATGGTAATAGTATCAGTTCGATGGTGAATGTTTTAGTCCAAGAGAATGTTGATATATTAGGTGCTAATTGTGGTAATGGGCCAGCGAATATTTTTGAAGTAGTAAATAATTTAGCAAATTTAACGGATAAATTTATTTCTGCGCAACCGAATGCGGGTTATCCTCAAGCGGTTGATGGTCGAATGTTATATTTGTCTTCTCCTGAATATTTTGCTAATTATGCACAGAAAATTGTGAGTGCTGGTGCAAATATTGTGGGCGGATGCTGCGGGACAACTCCTGAGCATATTCGTTTAATTGCCCGTAGTGTTGGAAATTTAAGTCCGGCAGTCAGACAAAAGAAAGATTTAAAATTAACAGTTAATAAAAATACTGAGTTAAGTTTTTTTGAAAAAGTTAATAAAGAAAAAACTAAAGTTATTGTGGAATTGCTGCCGCCGAAGAATGCAGATACTGAAAAGTTTATTGATACAGCCTTAATGTTGAAATCTAAAGGTGCAGAAATTTTAAGTTTCCCTGAAAATCCTTTAGCTCAGGTGAGAATGAGTTCTATTTCTGCGAGCGGTTTAGTAAAGCAAAATGTTGGAATAGATACAATTTTTCATTATACTTGCCGGGACAGGAATTTGATTGGGTTGCAGTCAGATATTTTAGGGGCGTATGCGTTAGGTTTAAAAAATATTTTAGCAGTAACCGGGGATCCAGCTTCTATGGGAAGCAATCCTGAAGCATCGTCGGTTTTTGATGTTAATTCTATTAAGTTAGTTAAATTAATAGATAATATGAAAAAATCTTTAAATCTTGATATAAGTATCGGTGTAGCTTTTAATCCGAATTTTGAAGATATTTCTGCACAAGTTGAAAGGTTAAAAAGAAAAATTGAAGCAGGTGCCCAATTTGTGATGACGCAGCCGATGTTTAATAAAGAAAAAATAGTTGAGATGTTTGAGAAGACTAAAAATTTAGGGATTCCAATATTTGTTGGGATCTTGCCTTTAGTGAGCAAACGCAACGCTGAATTTTTGCATAACGAAGTTCCTGGGATGCAAATTCCTTTAGCGATAAGGCAGCGTATGGAAATAGAAGATAAAGTAAAAGCGCAAGAAGAGGGGATTAATATTGCGTTAGATTTAATTAATTCCACTAAAAGTTTTTTAAAAGGTTTTTATTTGATTTCTCCGTTACATAAATATGAAATTTCCGCTAAAATTCTGGAGCAGATTTAAATGGTTATAAAAATGCATGAGATATTTATGAGAGAAGCTTTGAAAGAAGCCCAAAAAGCTTTGGAAAAAGATGAAGTTCCTGTTGGATGTGTAATTGTTTGCCAAGGGCAAATAATTGCGCGGGGATTTAATCAAGTGGAGATGCTGAAAGATCCTACGGCGCATGCAGAAATGTTAGCTTTAACTTCGGCTACAAATCATTTAAATTCAAAATGGTTGAATCAAGCAATATTGTATGTTACAATTGAACCTTGTAGTATGTGTACAGGTGCATTAGTTTTGGCGCGCGTAAAAGAAGTTGTTTATGGCGCGGATGATTTAAAAACTGGTGCATGTGGATCCGTTCTTGATATTGCTAACAATAAAAAGTTAAACCATAGAATTAAAGTTACCCAAGGTATTTTGAAAGAAGAATGTGGTAACTTAGTCAGTGAGTTTTTTAGAGTTAAAAGACTTCAAAAATCATTTCAAAAATAAATTTAGATAAATTTGGAGAGGTGGCTGAGTGGTCGATAGCAGTTGCCTGCTAAGCAATTGGCTGGAGCGATCCGGCCCCTGGGTTCAAATCCCAGCC
>CAYQXW010000134.1:0-5194 GCA_964421615.1 uncultured Planctomycetales bacterium | reverse complement strand
GTGAGAATGCATTGTATGACAGCGCGATTAATCGATACTGGTAATACATTTGATGAATTAAGGCAAGTTATTACGTTAACTCCGGGACCTGCAAGTAATAAATTTTGTTTTGATGGTGAGCCAGATATTTTTCATCCGGATCCTTTTAATACTACTACTGGTTTTGCAAAAAGATATTGTTATCAAATGGACACTGATTTACAAAATCGACCAGTTTTAAATTTTTATAAAGAAGGGAGTAAGGTAGAAACTTTAATTGAAGGTGAATTTTATCCTGTAATTTCTTTTGTCCATACTTGGAGAAATATGGAACCGGATTTTATGGAAGTAAGACTACGAACTACTTTAATTGAAGACCGTAATATTGGTGGGAATAGAACAATAGAGATGTTTAAAGGTATACCTCTTTGGTATACGGAGGTGATGGATTAATGTTTTATATTGTCTCGATTATGATTTTAATTTCTTCATTAATTTTGAGTGTTTTTCAAACATCTTTACCTACAGTTTACTCTTTAATAAGAAAAGATTATTACCGCGTTGTAAATGAAAATAATTGGTTTTCTGCAGTTAAATTTGCGGATATGCAGTTAAGAGTAGATAATTGGGTAGTCCCAGCTAATACCCAAAGAGATTTTATTTTACCTACTGAAGAGGTCCAAGGTGAAATTCAAAGTGGTAATGTATTTGTTCCTGCGTTAAAATTAACGAATAAGATTAAAGTTATTAATGCTGCAGGAGATTTGTCTTTAAATTTAACTACAGATTACAACCTATGAAAAAAAATAATCGCGGTTTAAGTTTAATGGAGCTGATGGCAGTGGTTTTAATTATTGGAATTGTAACGAGTATTGCTTTGACTAATCATGGGTCACAGGTTGAAAAAGCGATAAGCCGTGAAGGCGAGTATAATTTGCATTTACTTTATAATGCACAAAAAAGATATAAGATGAATACAGGGACTTATTACGGCGGAGGTATGTTTGCGCCTATAAATAATATTATAGATATAAATAGGAATTTAACTGTTATGATTAGTGAAAAGAATTTTAAATATACTATTTGGGGGACACCAAATCAATTTAGAATATTAGCTGAGAGAGTTGGTGGAAGTTTATGCGATGGTTTGACTATGTCAGTTGATGAACAAGGAAATGTTGTAGATAAAAGTAGTTGTCCTGCTTGGCAATAAAATAATCAAAATAAATTATGCTTAATAATATAAAGTTTTTTTTTTAATATTTTTTAGTCAGTTTTTTTTCTCTTCTTCTTTACTGTATGCAAATGAAATCCCTCAGTTTCAACCCAATGATAAAATTTTGGTTTTATCTCCTCATCCGGATGATGAGACAATTGCTACTTCTGGTATAATTCAAAGTGCTTTAAGTTCTGGCGCACAGGTAAAAGTTGTTTGTTATACTAACGGTGATAATAATGAATTTGCGTTTATTGTTTATGAAAAGCGTTTAACTTTTCGCAAAGGTGAATTTATGTATATGGGAAAAGTTAGAGCTAAAGAAACAATAGATGCGATGAAGTGTTTAGGCTTAAAAAAAGAGGATGTAAAGTTTTTAGGGTATCCGGATTTTGGCACGATGGAAATTTTAACTAAATATTGGAATGATAAAAAACCTTTTAGAAGTATGTTGGCTCGAGCTAAAAAAGTTTATTATCATGATGCATTATCTGTCGGTGCTCCGTTTACAGGCAATAGCGTATTAAAAGATTTAAAAAAGATAATTCTAGACTTTAAGCCTACAAAGATTTTTGTTTCCCATCCGGCAGATACAAATAGAGATCATCAAGCGTTATATATTTTTACTAAAATTGCACTTTTGGATTTGGAAGGCAAGATTGAAAGTCCTGAAGTGTTTCCATATATTATTCATATTGTTGGTTGGCCTAAACCTAGAGGTCATCACGTAAATTTGGGGATTAATCCTCCTGTTGAGTTAAATGAAGTCAGCTGGAAAAAATTTAATTTATCAAAAGAGCAGGTTTTAAAAAAACAAAAAACAATCGGATTTTATAAAAGCCAGATCGAGTATAACCCCCCGTACTTGTTTACTTTTGCGAGAAAGAATGAATTATTTGGTGATTTTGCGCAAATTAATTTAACTAATCAGAATGATGATGATAGCATTAAGTGGTATTTTATAAGTGAACATCGTAAAAGTTTGAATTCAGCAGCTTATGCTTTAAATTCCGGAGATTTATTAATAAAATTGCCTGCAAACCAGTTTGATAAAAATTTAGGAATTTCTTTGAATATTTTACCTTACAGTAAAAGTAAAGATTTTTCAGCAATGCCGAAATTATTTATTAAATTAGGAGTTTTGGGAGTTAGTGTTAAAGATAAAACTAAAAAAATTAAAATACAGGGTGCTAAGATTATTAAAAAGACTGTGAAATCAAAGAAATCTTTAGTTCTAAAAATACCATTAGAAAGTATAGGTAATCCGGATTATATATTTTGTAGGATTAAAAAAAATCTAGTAAAACTTCCGATTGATATTACTTCTTGGAGAATAATCAAAATCCAATCTAATGTTTCAGATTAATCCATATCAGAAAAAATATAGGCAGCAAATTCGTCAGATTGCTTGGGATACTGCGTTAAGAGGAGAATCTGCGGGTAAGTTTTTTTCCAATAAAGAAGTTTTTACTGATTTTTTAACAGCATATTTTACAGATTTTGAACCGGACTCTTGTTTTGTAGCTGAAATTGATTCCCAAGTTGTGGGGTATATAATTGGGTCTAAAAATGAAAAACAGATGGAGAAAATTTTCAAACATAAACTTTTTTTTAAATTATTATTCAAAGCTTTGTTTCAAGGTGTTTTTTTTAGCTTTAAAAATTTGAAGTTTTTTATCAGTTGTTTTAATAGTTTTATTAAAGGAGAGTTTAATGACCCATCTTTTTATAAAGATTATCCTGCTGTTTTACATATTAATTTGAAAGATGGATTCAGACATTTGGGGATTGGAAGTAAATTAATTTCACATTATTTGAATTATTTAAAAAAAATGAATATTAAAGGTGTGCATTTAGCGACAATGTCAGATACTGCAGGGGCTTTTTTTAAAAAGAATGGATTTGAATTAAAATATCAGACCAAAAGATCTTACCTGAAGTTTGTTCTTAAAAAAGATGTGAATGTTTACATCTTTACCAAAAGTGTAATATAATAATTAACATGAGTCAGCTTAATCAAATTTCTGTTCAATATATTAAAGGGATTGGTCCAAAACGCGCGCAGTTATTTTCTCGTATAGGAATTAGTTCTGTTGAAGATTTACTTTATTACTTTCCGCGACGATATCAAGATCGTACTGCGTTTACTCCTATTTTTAAACTAGAAGAAGGTCAAATTTACACCATTAAAGCTAAAGTTTTATTTGTGCGTAGTCGGCAGTCTTTTGGTCGGAGGCGATTTACAATTACTCAGATTATAGTTGATGATGGCACAGGTAAAATTGAGTGCGTTTGGTTTAACCAGCCATACTTAAAAGAATATTTTAATATGGGAGATAAAATTATTCTTTATGGAAAAGTAGATAAGTATGGAAATAAATTACAGATTAATTCTCCTGAATTTGAAATTTTAGATGATGATTCTGACCAATTTTTAAATGCTGGAAGGTTAATTCCAGTTTATAGTTTAGTTCAAGGTTTTACTCAACGTACAATGCGGGCATTAGTAAAATATACGATTGATAATTATTTACCTAAGATTATTGATTATTTGCCCCAGGAAGTAAAACAAAGAAACACTTTAATTAGTCTTATTAAAAGTCTGCAGGATATTCATTATCCGGAAAATCTTGATTTGCAGAAACAAGCTTATCGCAGGCTTGCTTTTGAAGAATTTTTATTTTTCCAAATACCATTGATTCTAAGAAAATTCCGTAAAAAAGAAAAATTGGGGATTGAACACAAAAAGAATTCATCCCTTGTTGAGAAATATTTAAAAAGTTTGCCTTATCAGCTTACCGAAGGTCAAAATAAAGCTTTAAGTGAAATTATTCAAGAGATGCAGAAACCGCAAGTAATGCAACGTCTTTTGCAGGGAGATGTTGGTAGCGGAAAAACTGTTGTTGCGACAGCCTGTTGTTTGTTAGCAGTTGATGGTGGATATCAAGCGGTTTTTATGGCACCTACTGAAATTTTGGCCAAACAGCATTATGAAAAAATAAGTGAACAAGTTGCAAAAATTAATACTACTAAAAAGAAAATACAAATAGGATTGCTTGCTTCAGGATTAAAAAAAGCCCAGAAAGAACAAGTTTATAAACAAATTCAAAATGGGCAAATTGATATTCTTATAGGGACACATGCGTTACTAGATGAGGATGTAAAGTTTAAGAATTTGGGTTTTGTTGTTATTGATGAACAGCATAAATTTGGAGTTGGTCAAAGAGCAATATTATCTAAAAAATCAGAAAAAGCAGATTGTTTGATTATGACAGCAACTCCAATTCCAAGAACATTAGCTATTACTATTTATGGGGATATGGAGTTTTCTGTGATTAATTCTATGCCTGCAAATAGAGGAAGTATCACAACTTTACATTTAAACGAGAAGCAAAAACAAAAAGCTTACGAAATTGCCCGTAATGAGATGTTAAGTGGCAATCAAGTTTATATAGTTTATCCAGCAATAGAAGAGTCTTATGCGTTGGATATTGCTGGTGCTAAAAAAATGTATGAAGAGCTTTCTAAAACTGTTTTTAAGGAATTTAATATTGGTTTAATTCATGGTAAGTTAAAACAGCAGGAACAAGAAGATATCATGAATAAATTTAAGAGTAAACAATTGAATTTATTGGTGGCAACAACAGTTTTAGAAGTTGGGATTGATGTGGCAAATGCTACTTGTGTTATTATTGAGCGTGCGGAAAGGTTTGGATTAAGTCAGTTACATCAGTTGCGCGGAAGAGTTGGGCGAGGAGTTAAAGATTCTTTCTGTGTTTTGATTACTGATGCTAGAACAGAAGAAGCTCAGCTGCGTATGCAAGCAATGGTAAATTTTAGAAGTGGTTTTGATATTGCGGAGCAGGATTTAAAGATTCGTGGACCAGGTGAATTTTTTGGAGCTCGTCAAAGCGGATTAACTAGTTTAAAAATAGGAAATCCTTTAACTCAGATGCAGTTATTAAAGCATGCTAGAGAAGAGGCTATACATATTATTAG
>CAYQXW010000133.1:0-5208 GCA_964421615.1 uncultured Planctomycetales bacterium | reverse complement strand
CAGCATCCGCAGCAGAACAGTTAACATCACAGGCAGAAAGTTTAAAAGGTATGGTTAATGAATTGCAGAGTTTAGTGAAAGGTGGTAATGCTGCAAGTTTAGTTGGAGCTTCTTCATCAACAGCGAGAGTAACGCATCAGGCAAGAAGAACGATTCCGACTATGAATAGAAAAGTAGAACATTTATCTAGAAAAAACGAAACTAAAAGTCCTAAGATTTCAAATCCAGAAGAAGTAATTCCTTTGGATTAAAAGATAGTGAATTAAGAATGATAAAAACAGCAGAATATATAGAATAAAAAATATGTATTCTGCTGTTTTTATTAAAACTAATGAAAACTATAAAAGATATTTCTGAAAGTTTTGTTGAGGCTGTTGGAACAGGAAGATTAGTTTTTTGGGAGTTGGATAGTGATTTAAGGATTACTTATTTAAGTGATAATATTAAAACTATTGTTGGTCAAGAATCTGAATTTTTTATTAAT
This sequence comes from uncultured Planctomycetales bacterium, assembly GCA_964421615.1. Taxonomy (GTDB): domain Bacteria; phylum Omnitrophota; class Gorgyraeia; order Gygaellales; family Profunditerraquicolaceae; genus CAYQXW01. Next base: position 4,724 of record CAYQXW010000133.1, on the reverse strand, counting down.
AAAAAAATAACAGAATTCATTACTGATAAAACTGAAAAAAATCGTGTGGAAAGATTTTTTAAAGAGAAAATGCTCTTTGAAGAATCTTTTTTTGATTTAGATATACCATTTACTTTTTTTGGTAAAAATGTAATTTTCTCTTTAATTGGTAAGCCCCATAAATCTGAAAATAAAAAATTTAAAGGAGTGCTTTTAGATATCACACAATGTAAACAAGCAAACCTTGAGCTTAAAGAGCATAATAATAAATATAAAACTATTCTTGAAGTTTTTAAAGATGGAGTTTTGGAACTGGATTATAACCAGAAAATCGTTTTTCTAAACGAAAAACTTGCAAGTACTTTAGGATATTCTTATCAAGAGATGATTGGTAAGGATATTTTTAATTTTATTGCTGAAGAAGAAAAAGAAAATGTTATAGGTAAACTTGAAAATCGGAAAAAAGGGTTTCAGGATATATATTCTATTAAGTTGTTAGCGCGCGATGGTAGTTTTTGTAAGTTTTTAGTTAGTGCTTTTCCTTTGTTTGATGAAAATAAAAATTATAGGGGGTCAATATCTTATTTTGAAAAAATTAAAAAACTAGATTCTTCAGATGATGTAGATTTATTTTCTTATGCTTTAGAGCAAGCTAATGATGGGGTTTGTATTGTAAAAGATAATAAAATGCAGTTTTCTAATGCTGCTTTGTGTAATTTGTTAGGTTACTCTATGGAAGAAATTATAGGGTTGGATTATAATCTGTTTCTTTCAGATGATAGTTGTGATGTTGTAAAACGTATGTATTTATTAAGGCGGCAAAATAAAAAAGTTCCTTCTATTTATGAGGCTACCCTTAAAACAAAAGAAGGTAAACTTAAAAATGTTGAATTTTCAGTAAGATTATTTGAGTATAAACAAGAACAGTTAGTAGTTGTTGTGATTAGGGATATAGTTAATCGTCAAGAAAAAGCAAAAAATCTAAATAGTTTATCTCATTCAATATCGTTAAACAGTAAAATTGATGGTTTTTCTGAAAAAAATAATTTTACGCATATTTTGAATATGCTAAAAGCTGGGCATGGTTGTTTTATTATTACAGATAATTTAGGAAATTTTGTTTATGTTAATGCGGACATTGCATCTTGGATCGGTTATTCTTTGCAGCAAGTAGAAGCATTTAAGACTATAAAGAAATTTTTTTCTAAAGTAGTTATCGATAAAGTTGATTTAAGTAAAGATTTTATAAATAAAGAATTTTCCTTGCGCCTGACAACTAAGCTAGGTCAGGAACGTTTTTTTATTCTTAAGACTAAAGAAATAATTTTAGATAAACAGTTTATTGCTTATGTTTTTTGTGATACTACAGAACAAGTTTTATCTCGTAAACGGATTGAAAGTATCCAAAAAGATTTTGTTGTTTTTTTATTTGAATCGCATGATGTTGTTTTTGTTTTTGATGAAAATAAAAAAATACGTTATTTTAATAAGAAAGCATTTGAGTTTATTGGTAAACCGGAAAAATCAGTTGTAGGCAAAAGTGTGTGTGATTTTTTAGGGTGTGTGTTCTTTAATGCTTATAAAAAGCTTATAGCGGATTGTGCTGTTTGTAAGAAATGTGAGTTGATGAATCGCCTTGATGAAGTGATTAAAAATAAAAAAATTATTTCTAATGTTAATTTGGAATTACAGGTAAATTTTTTAGATAATAAAAAAGATATTCTGAAAATAAGTTCTTTATTTATGCCTGTGACTTGGAATGATACTGATTTGTTTTTGATGTCTTTCCATGATTCATCATTAAAGCAAAATTTTGAAGAATATTCTAAAGAGATAAATTTACAACTTGAGGCGCAAAAAAATGTTATAGAAAGAAAAAATATTGTTTTAAAAGAGATTATTTCTATGGTTGAGGAAGAAAAAAATAATGTTCAGAAGCAGGTGGAGCATTATATTACAAGCAGCGTTTTGCCTATAGTAGAAAAAATAAAAAATAAAGCAGATGAAAAAACTAAAAAGCAAATTGGTTTACTGGAAAAAAGTTTAACTGATGTTTTCTCCGGGTTTAGTCAGAAAATAACATTTAATGATAATAATTTGTCTCCGAGAGAGAGGGAGATTTGTGTCATGATCCGCAATGGACTTTCAAGTAAAGAAATTGCAGCTTCTCTTAATATTTCTTTAAAATCTGTTGAAGCGCATCGATACAATATAAGAAAAAAGCTTAATATTCCTAATTCCAAATCATTTAATCTAACCTCATATCTTCAAAGTAATTAGTATCTATTTTTAACTAAGTGAAATCTAAGTGTTTTTATAGGGTATGTTTTTTGTGTTTATTTCCGAAAAGTATAGCGTAATATAAAAACACAGGGGGCAGTATGAATATTAAGAGTAAGATTATAACAATGGGAGCATTGGTTACGTTGATACCAATGTTAGTAACGCTGGGAATGATGACGTTTCAGAATTCTGAAGTAAGGAACAACCTGGATCACTGTTTAACGAATCAAACCAAAGGATTTTTAACAGGAATGATTCAGGAAATCGAAGCACTTTGTGATAATCAACAGAAGTTTATAGAGCAGCAGTTAGCTTCAAATATTAATGTAGCAAGAGATTTGATACTCAAGAATGGGAGTATTTTTTTAAATACACAGGAGAAAATTGATTGGGAAGTGAAGAATCAGTTTACGTTAGCGTCTGAAAAAGTAAGTATTCCAAAAGTTATGTTGGGAGAAAAATGGATAGGGATAAATGCATCAAAAGATCAACCAAGTGCATTGGTTGATGAAGTTGTCAAGCTTGTAGGTGGGACATGTACGATATTCCAGAAGATGAATTCAGAAGGGGATATGTTAAGAGTAAGTACAACAATTATTAATAAAGAAGGAAATAGGGCAATCGGAACGTATATTCCATTTAAAAATGCAGATGGAACACAAAGCCAGATAATTGCAAATGTTTTAAGAGGAGAGAAATATATAGGAAGAGCGTTTGTAGTAGATAAATGGTATGTAACATACTATGAGCCGATAAAAAATAGTTCATCTGAAGTAATAGGTATGCTTTATGTAGGGATACCCGAAGAAGCATTTAAGAGTGTAAGAGAAAGTATAATGCATTTAAAAGTAGGCGATACCGGGTATGTTTATGTATTAGGAGCAAAAGGTAAGGAGAAAGGTAAATATATTATTTCCAAAGATGGTAAACGAGATGGTGAAAGTCTAATTGATGCAAAAGATGCGGATGGGAAATTGTTTATACAGGAAATAGTAGAAAAAGCAATTAAGTTAAAAAATAGAGAAGTAGATTTTCATAGATATAGTTGGAAGAATGAGGGGGAAAATAATGCAAGGTATAAAATAGTTGCATTGGGGTATTATGAACCATGGGATTGGGTTATAGGAGCAGGAGCGTATGAAGATGAAGTATTTGCGATGAGAAATCAGGCAAATGCAACATTTTCAAAAAATACAATATCACTGACAATAATTTCGCTAATTTTCCTAATTTTGGCGATAGTAGCAACAGTATTGATTGGATCAGGGATATCGCAGAAGTTAGAGAAAGTAGTATTAGGGTTAGAAGAATCATCAGCGCAAACTTCGGTAGCGGCAAGTCAGGTATCATCGGCATCGCAGCAACTGTCGCAGGGAGCAACAGAGCAAGCAGCATCGTTGGAAGAAACCTCAAGTTCGTTGGATGAGATGTCGTCGATGACTAAAGGGAATGCAGATAATGCATCAAAAGCAAATCAGTTAGCACAAGGAGCGCGGGATGCAGCAGAAGAAGGAAACACTGCAATGAAACAGATGCAGTCAGCGATGGGCGCAATTAATGAATCATCAGATAAAATATCAAAAATTATTAAAACTATAGAAGAGATCGCATTCCAGACTAACTTGCTTGCATTGAATGCAGCAGTTGAAGCAGCAAGAGCAGGAGAGCATGGAAAAGGGTTTGCGGTTGTAGCAGAAGAAGTACGTAACTTAGCAAGACGTTCCGCAGAATCAGCAAAAGATACAGCAAGTTTGATTGAAGATAGTATTACTAAGGTGAAAAATGGAAGTGAGATAGCAAATAAAGCAGGTGGGTCGTTAGCAAGTATAACAAGTAACGCGAAAAAAGTAGCCGATATAATAGCAGAAATTGCCGCAGCAAGTAAAGAGCAGGCAGAAGGAATCAACCAAGTTTCTAATGCAGTATCACAGATGGACCAGGTAACCCAGCAGAATGCATCAACTTCAGAAGAAAGTGCATCTGCAGCCGAAGAATTGGCATCGCAGGCAGAAAGTTTAAAAGCAATGGTTGGCGAATTACAGGTAATGATTGGTGGAAGTGAAAATAAAGTTTCAGTAACTCAGAATAATTATAATAAACCAGTGTCACAAGTAAAACAAGTTTCAAGAGCGCCGAAAGTAATACACCCAAACGGAGAAATTGGAGCAAAAAATAAATCGTGATGATTTGTAATGTTTATGAGCCGTAGGAATCTCTCCCCAGAGATGCTAACCCCTTACGGCTTATAAATTAATAAAAAAATATTAATTTTTTATTATTTGTGCCGATACTTATATATAAGACATGTTAGGTGTAATTTATAAAAAGTAGAGAACAAGGAGAAATTTATGGGTGCAGCCTTAAATGAAAAAGTAATCGCTAAAGAAGGTAAATATCTTACTTTTGCTTTAGGCCACGAAGAATATGGATTGGAAATATTAGGGGTCAGAGAGATTATTAAA
>CAYQXW010000132.1:0-5217 GCA_964421615.1 uncultured Planctomycetales bacterium | reverse complement strand
GACCGACTCTCTGTGTAGTCTGAACAACATGACCTGCTTTAGAAAAACCTTGCACTACATCACCTTGAGAGAAATTATTAACTGATTTAACAGGATTATTTAAAGCTTCAGTAAAATTTGTTGAAGCAATAGCATTCCCAATTTGTCGATTTGCCCCAAAAACTGGATTAATAGAAGTCATTGCAATTCCAGAACCAACCATAGTTTTTACAGTTCCAACTGGATTTGTCGTCATCGACTTTGTCCAATTAGCATTAGACACACTTTGCCCTAGCTTAGAATTTCCTGTAGCAACGCTCACAGCTGTACCGACCAAAGATTTCCCTTGCTTCACTAAACTTTCAGCTGTTATTGCCCCACCTTTAACTTCACAAATTTTTTCTTCAGTAGTTTCTTGCAAAATTGATTTATCTGCAGAAAAACTGTCAAATTTAGATTTTTCAATCAAAATATAACCACTTAATTTTTGAGCAATCTCTTCTTTCGGAATAAATTCTTCTGAATCTTTTTCTAAATAATAAATTCCGTCCTGCCCAACACTAGTCACAAGAATAAAATGTTCAGCATTTAAATGTGCAATAAAAGGCGTTAAATTATTTAAATTATCATTAGTTAAATCTGAAGACTTAACTACAAAAGAAAGCATTTCAAAACCGTTTGAAGCAGCAATTTTTCCTACAGCATACATAGAAGTACGCAATTTACCGCTATAATCTTTAATATTCCCGGAAAGAATATCAACCATAACAACTTGAAGCGTAAACTCATCCATATTTGTAACTTCTTTACCGTTTAACTTCAAGAAGTTAGAAATCGCATAAACACCACAATAATTTTTTATTTGAGTATTTTCATCATTAAGCCACTCATAAATTCTTTGAGAATCAGCTTTTGAAATCTTTAAACTAGCAGCTTCTGGAACCTTAACTTCCTGCTGTTTCTTTAATTTATTTTTAGCTCCAAATTCAGTAGACCCAAATTTAGAATCACTTGCTACTATAACTGTTTTTGGTTGATTTTTTTCAAATTTTTTGAATGGTGCAGTATCTATGGTCAGACCATCTGCTATTGAAACTCTCTGTAAAGGCTTATTTGCCATATACTCAAGAGATCTTTTTACATTTTCAGAAACAAAATTAGCGGTATAACCTTCTTGTCCAGCACCCATCATCTGCTGGCTTTTCCACAAAACCGTTGGGTCATAAGTCATCGCCCAAGCAATCTGCTCTGGTATAAAAACAATAACAACCAGCAGCGCAACTGCCTTCATCCAGATATTGAATCTTGATTGCTCCTGTTCTTGCTGAGGAGCCTCTTTGTCTGGTACGGTTGTGTTTTTCATTTTAATTTTGTTTATTTTATTATTAATAAAAAAATAAAATTACAATTAAATATTGTTTATAAAACTTTTTATTATATAACTAAAAAAAATTAGGGTTTTGTTGCCCGTTTCGGCAACCTCATTTTCTCGACGAGAAATTAGGTTTTGCTGTATGTAATTTAAGGCCTTAAATTATATACAACCTTTTCGATCGGCAATTAAATATAACATAAATATAAGTAGTTGTCAATATTGCACTTTCATCTCTGCTGAAAACGTTTACTACTTATAAATATCGGCTACTTTACTTCAAAACTCCAGATTTTTTTGACTTTATTTCTTTGTTGTTACCTAAATCAATTTTTAATATTTTTTGACTTAAAACTAAAGCAACATCATAACCCCTAGCATTAAAAACTTTACTAACTTTTACCTCAAGAAACCATTATAATTCATTTAAGAACTCAAAACTTTTAAAAAACTCATCTTTTAGAACTTCAATTTTTAAATTTGGACATTGATTTAACACTATCAAAAAAGCAATTATTCTTAATTTGGACATTTATTTACTATTTTAAATGCTTAATTCTATAATTTGGACATTAAATTAACTAAATAAACGCATTTATTTAGAAATTCATGCCACCTTTCATAAACTGAATCATAATAGGACCAGCAACAATAATCAAAACAACTGGCATGATAAAAACCATCAAAGGAAACAACATTTTAATCGGCGCCTTTAAAGCCATCTCCTCACCCTTCTGAAATCTAATACTTCTCAACTCTTCAGCATGCATTTTTAAAGCTGCAGTAATAGGCGTTCCCATACGGTCGGCTTGAATTAAAGTCCTTACAAATGAATTTATTTCTGGAGAATTAATCCTGTATGCCAAATTTTTTAAGGCTTCTTTCCTAGAAAGCCCCATTTGAATTTCTTTTACCATAATCTTCAACTCATCAGTAAGAACCCCTTTTTTAAACTCATGAGTAACATGATTAACTGCAACCATAAAATCAAGACCCGCACCAACGCATATGTTCAATAAATCAATAACATAAGGCAAATCTCTTAAAACTACCATTTTTCTTTTTTTGGTAAGTTTAGTAATCCACATATCTGGAAAAATATAACCTATACCAAAACCTATACCTAAAAAAGCTGGCTGAATAGGATTCATAAATATCAAAATAACTCCTGGCAAACCCAACATCATTATAAATTTAAACGCTAAAAATTGACTAACATTCATTGGAGAACCTGCGTTTAAAAGCTTTTTCTTAAGCTTGCCCAACAAAGAAGTATTATTCTTTTTATACATAATTTTATCTGTAAAACGAGCTGTCATATCAAGAATATTTCTTGCATCAAACTCTTTTTTTGCTTGAACACCTTTAATATCATCAGGCAAGAATACCTGCTCTTTATTGTCTTTAATACTTAAAAGCTGATATACAAAGTAAAAAATACAAGCAAATAAAACAAAAAGAATAAAAACCATTTTTACACCTCAATTTTACTAAATTTTTGAATAAAGAATATACCCAAAATTTCTAAAACAACAGAAATACCCAACAACATCCTACCTGTAGGATCATCTGTAAGTACTTTAAAATTTTCTGGACTAGCATGAAAAATAAAAATAGCAAATGCTATCGGCAAAATCATCATAATAACGCCTTGCAATCTTCCCTGAACAGTTAAAACTCTTACTCTTCGCTCCAGCTTAGTTTTCTCTCGAATAGTCATAACAAGCTGAGAAAATATTTCAGTTAAATCTCCACCAGTTTCCCTTGCAACAGTAATAGCAGTTGTTATCAACGCCAAATCATCCAAAGGCATTCTTTGTCTCAAATGAGCCAAACACTCTTCCAATGAAACACCCATTTTATTTTCTTTAATAACCAAAGAAAATTCATCACAAATGGGAGAAGGCATTTCTTCTACTAAAACTTCAAAAGATTGATTTAAACTCATCCCCGCCTTCAATGAACTAGACATAACCATTAACGCATCTACTAATTGATCTTTAAATTTTTTCCTACGCAACATCGATAAATTTTTAGTTATAATCTTTGGAACAATTAAACCAACAGCTATCGCTGCAGCCATAAAAATTAAATTTTGACTAATAACAAAAACAATAGCCCCTAAAGCTAACGGAGTAACAATATAAATAAGCGCCAACTTCTTTTTTTCTCTAACAACAAAAAGAAAATCCAACTCTTTAGCCGACTGTTCCATTTTTTTAGTTTGAGCTTGCGAATAACGTCGTAAAAAGAATGGAATTCCAATATAAGCTAAATATCCGACTGACCCAAAAAATAATACAACTCCAATAATTAAAGCGCCCATACAGCTCCTTATTTTATAAAAGGCGATGTGACCGTTGAATTCTTAGCATCAAATTGCCTACCAAAACCAAAAACATCAAATCCACTTTTCCACTTACCAGCAACAGCTGATTTAAAAAAGAAAAAAAATGTAGTTAACGCCAAAACTACAAACAAAAACATCGTTGCATATTCAACAGTTGAAGAAGCTTTTTTATTATTTTTATTTATCAATCTCATATTTATCATTTTTTAAAAAGATCCATTTTATTTGCTGATTCATCATAAAACTTATCTGTCAAATTCATTGTACAATTTGCCTGATTTCCAGGACAGCCTACAATAGTACGACTATTTTCATAAGCCTTATGTCGTTTAATAATACTACCGCCCATCCAAGCAAGAACTTTAGCCGTAAGCACAACAAACAAAATAGTCAACATAAAAGCTAAAGCAAATTCTATAGTTACTTGTGCTTTTTTTAATTTGTTTGCCATGTCTCAACGCCTTTTCTTTCAAATTTAAAATCATAAATATCAGCACCTCTATTTGTTCTAACTTTATATCTTATAGAATCAACATCATTAAAAGTATCTGTAGTTGTGTTTGGTTGAATATTTTGAGAACTATCTCTTTTAGAACCAGTTTTCTCAATACTCAATCCTTGAACTTTATCTGGAGCAGTCTCATTATTCACAGCCATTTTATATGGATTTATATCTCCCGCATCTGGAACCAAAGCTACCAAACTTGATGGGGATCCTCCAACATCACCATTAACAGATAAAATAGTTTCACCATAACCATCACTATTTATATCTAACGCTGTTACAACAAAAGTTGTACAATAATTTTTTTGACATATAGAATCATATAAACCAGGATCTTTAATCGCATTACACTCACCAGAACCTGACCTAGTAACAGCAGAAATATCACAATAAACCAATACTGACAATCTCTTTTCTTTATCCGCACCTTCAATAATTTTAAAAGAACTAATTTCTACTGGCGTATATTCTTCATGACCCGGCAAAAGAACTTTTAACCAAACATCTTTTAAATCTGTCATCTGAAATTCTTTAGCAGTAATAGTTGTATAAGCTTTTTGCTGCTCATTTGCTTTACCAGCATTAAATAAATAATTAATAGCATTTGTTTGATTAATAGAATCAACTGTTGTATTAGTCGTTCCATTTGACCAATAAATATTTGCTGAACTTTGAAAAGTCTGACGATCGCCAATTCCAAACCTATCTTGGGGATTTGAAATGTTTTCATAATTCACTAAAACCATAGAAGAAGAATCTTGAGTAAAAGCTTCTTGCAAAGCCCTTTTAAAAACAAGCATATTAGCTTTCTGCCTGTTATTATAAACCATCCCATATCTAACTAAAAAACTCAACGCAACTAAAAGCAATACACCAAAAATTGCCATTTCAGTTATAGATTGAGCTTTTTTATTATCCGTTAATTTTTTCATTTCCACTCCTAATACTAGTTTCAGTACCATTAGTAACACTAGTAAATCCTATAATAGGCTGACCATCAGTATCATTACC